>PMDT01000349.1 GCA_003154555.1 Spirochaetaceae bacterium | reverse complement strand
TTTCTCCGTTCCCGAGTTCGAGCAGCTTGCATCAAAGAACACCCGTATCATCACAAAGATGCTGAAGGTCTTTTCCAACCAGCTTCGCCGCATCCACCGGCAGGTCCAGAACCTCATGGTCTCCGACGAGCAGGTCAACCCCGAGACGGGTCTGTATAAGATCGGGGAATATTACCTGGCGAACAAGCGCTACGGACAGGCGCTGCATGCCATCAAGCGCTATCTCGTGTACTACCCGTCGGGCACGTATGCCACCGACGCCGCCAACAAGCTCGCGCAGGCTGAGGAGTTCCTCTCGCGCTATGGATCGGGGGTTCCGGCGGGTGCCGCGGCGCCCGCGACAGCGTCGGGGGCGGCCCCTGCGCGTGCTGCCGCTTCGGCGCCTCTGCCGGCTTCCGGCGGGAACACGTCGGACATTGCCCAGCAATACTACAACGCCGTAAGCCTCGTGAGCCAGGAGAAATACCTGGACGCATTCAAAGCGTTCAAGAAGATCCTGGAAGGCGGGCCGGACGCGGAATATTCCGCAAAGACCGAGTTCGAGATGGCCAAGTGCCTTTTCTACCTGAAGCAGTACGACAACTGCATCAAGTCCTTCACCGCGATCGCGCAGAAGTTCCCCAAGCATCCCGAGATGAAGGACGCACTGTTCTTCGTCGGCCGCTCCTACGAGGAGAAAGGGGACAAGGGGAAGGCCGCGGGGCTGTACAAGAAGATCATCAGCATGGGCCCTGAGGACGACCCGGTGATCCGCAAAGTGCGCAAGGCAATGCGCGCGCTGGAAGGTGACAAGGGATGAGCGCGTCTTCGGGACCCGATCTTTCGATGTTCAACCGGTTCTCCAAGATGTTCCGCAAGGGAGACATCATCTTCTGCGAATACGAGCCCGGGGACACCTTCTACCTCATCCAGTCGGGCAGGGTGCAGATCGTGCGCATCATCGGGGACCTGGAAAAGAACATCGATATCCTCAACCCCACCGAGATTTTCGGCGAAATGGCCATCCTGGAAGAGGCGCCGCGCTCTGCCACGGCCGTCGCGCTGGACGATGTGAAAGCGCTGGAGTTCAACCGGGAAAACTTTGAAGTCCTCATGATGGGCAACCCGCAGATCGCGATGAAGCTGCTGAAGCTCTTCATCAAGCGGATCTATGACCAGAAGAGGCGCTTCCTGATCCTCACGCTGGATGACGTGGAGGCGAAGGTCGCGGACGTCTTCCTGATGCTGGCGGAGAACCAGTCGGTGGATACCTCCACGGGTGATTCCATTGATTTCAAGAGCTCCGTGGATGACATGTCGCACTGGGCAGGGATCCCTCCGGGCCAGTGCCGCGAGGTTCTCAACCACTTCGTGGCCCAGCGGCGCATCGAGCTTTATCCGGACAGGATCGTCGTGAAGAATCTCAACGATTTTGCGCGTTTCGTGAACTCGCGCCGGAAACAGAAAGAGAAATAGGGGCGCCAAGATTGGGCGTCGCGGGCGCTATCGATGCGGCGTCTCAGACGCCCAGGTACGCCGACTTCACCTGCGGGTTTTCCGCAATTTCCTTTGCCGATCCCGACAGAACAATCCGTCCCGTCTCCAGGACATAGGCGCGCTGCGCGATGGAAAGGGCCATTTGCGCGTTCTGCTCGACCAGGAGGATGCTCGTCCCCTGCTTGTTGATCTCCACGATGATCCGGAATATCTCCTCCACGAGGATGGGGGAAAGACCCATGGACGGCTCATCGAGGAGCAGGAGGCTCGGCTTGCTCATGAGACCGCGCGCCGTGGCCAGCATCTGCTGTTCGCCGCCGGAGAGCGTTCCGCCGTACTGTCCGGACCTCTCCCGCAGCCGCGGGAAGCTCTTGTAGACCCTGTCGAGTGTCTGCTGGATCTCCGCCGGGTCGCTGCGCGTGTAGGCGCCCATCATCAGGTTTTCGCGCACGGAAAGGAACGGAAACATCTTCCGTCCTTCCGGGACGTGGCTCATGCCCATGGTGACGATCTTTTCGGCCGGACGCGTGGAGATTTCTTCTCCCTTGAATGTGATCGCGCCGGTCCGCGACCGAAGAAGTCCCGAAAGCGTGCGCAAGGTCGTGGACTTCCCCGCGCCGTTCGCGCCGATGAGCGTGACGATTTCCCCCTCATCGACGGTGAACGAGATGCCCTGGAGCGCGTGGATTGCCCCGTAATAGACGTTGAGGTTCTCAACCTGCAGCTGCAGCACTGTTCGCCACTCCTTTGCCGAGGTAGGCTTCGACGACGGTCTGGTTTCCCTGGATCTCGGCCGGCGTGCCCCGCGCGATGACTTCCCCGAAGTCCATGACGGTGATGTATTCACAGATGCCCATGACGACCCTCATCTGGTGCTCGATGAGGAGGATCGTGAGCTTGAATCGCTCCCGGATGAAATGGATCAGCTCCATGAGCTCGATGATCTCGCGAGGGTTCATGCCCGCTGCAGGCTCGTCGAGCAGCAGGAGGCGCGGATTGCAGGCGAGGGCGCGCGCAATCTCCACCCTGCGCNNTGATAGGCGATGCGCACGTTGTCCAGAACCGACAGGTTGGAAAAGAGGCGGATGTTCTGAAAGGTGCGCGCGATGCCGCTGCGTGTCACTTCGTAGGGCTCCAGGCCATCGATGCGGTCATTCTGGAACGTGATCAGGCCCGACGACAGCGTGATGAGCCCCGTGATCAGGTTGAACACGGTTGTTTTGCCCGCGCCATTGGGGCCGATCAGCCCCCAGAGAGCACCTTCGGGAAGATCGAGTGAAAAGCTCTTGACCGCGCACAGACCGCCGAAATACTTGGTGAGCTCCTGGACATGAAGAAGCGCGGGAGCCGTGGTGGTGTCCGCCATTTCAGGCCCCTCCCTTTTCCGCGGGAGCCGAGCCGGCAGGCCCGGCAGGCGCCCCCTTGAGGCGCTTGATGAAATTGTCCGCTTTCATGAATCCCCACTCCACCGTGCCCAGAAGACCCTGTGGACGCAGCAACATCAACAGGAGAAGCGTGAGCGGGTAGAGCACGAATCGCCACGTGGGGGCCTCTGTGCCCAACTGGCCCAGAAGGCTGCGGAGGAAGCCTTCGAGGAAGAAGACCCATCCGAACGATGCCGCAATGGCACCTGACATGCTTCCCAGCCCTCCGAAGACCACGATAATGAGCGGATTGAAGCCGGGAAGGAAGCCGAACGTCGCGGGGCTGAGGAACCCGATGTAATGGGCATACACGGCTCCGCCGAGACCTGCGACGAAGCTTCCCACCACGAATGCGAGCAGCTTGGAACCGGCGACATTGATGCCCATCGCCTTGGCGGCGATCTCATCCTCCCGGACCGAGAGTGTCGCCCGGCCCGTGCTCGATCGAATGAAGTTCCTGATGATGATAATCACCGCCAGGAGAAAGACGAATGCCCAGATCCAGGTCGTGAGCTTGGGAATCCCGATCATACCGCGTCCCCCCTTCATTTCGGGGAAGGGCAGGAGCGTATCGGAATTGTCCAGCAGCGTTTTCACGACGATGGCGAAGCCGAGCGTGGCGATGCCGAAATAGTCGCTGCCAAGGGTGAGCACGGGCAGACCGAAGAGGAAGCTCACCTCCGCCGCAAAGCAGCCGGCACAGATGACCGAGAGACCGAAGACAACCTGCTGCATGGCGGCTGAGGCGAGGGGGCCCGGGACGTCCGACGTCCCGAACAACGGCGTCAAGGCAGGTGCAAGGGCTCTTCCCGCGAGCACCGCGACGAGTCCTGCTGCGACGATGGCGATGAGGTAGAATGTGAAAGCGGAAAGGACGGGCACGCCCCGCTTCAAGCGGAGCAGCCTGCCGACGCCCATGAGCGCGATACCGCCAAGGATGACCCCGATCCCCACCACAAGGAGCCCCGTAGGGTCACCGTTGTTCCAGCGCCAGGTGATGTCGGCGGCGCAATACGCGCCGATGCCGTAGAATCCCCACTGCGCGAGGCTGAACTGTCCATTGAATCCGTAGATGAGATTCAGCCCCATCGCCACCATGGCCATTGTGCAGGCCTGGAAAAGCAGCCCCTGGTCGAATGCCGTGAAGACCTGGTTATCGCCTATTTTCAGAAGGAACGCGGTCTGCACGATGCCGAAAGCCAGGAGGATCGTGAGCGCTTTCTGCCAGAGCGGCTTGCGGCCCAGCCCCCAGAGCAGCCCGTAGATCCAGGCAACCAGGGCCACCATTTTGACGACGGTCAGCAGAAGGTTGGTGATTTCCATGACTTTCTCCCTACGCCTTCTCGCCTGACGGCTCGCCGAATATGCCCGTTGGCTTCACGAGGAGAACGATGATCAGGATCGTGAACGCCACCGCGTCGCGCATGGGCGTCGAGATGTAGCCGGCCGTGAGCACCTCCGCCTGTCCCATGATGAGCGCGCCGACGAAGGCTCCGGGAATGCTGCCGATCCCGCCGAGCACCGCCGCGACAAAGGCCTTGAGCCCGGGGATGATGCCGAGGATGGGAGTGATGGAGGCATAGGAAATCGCGTAGAGGACGCCGCCGAGGCCTGCAAATGCGGCGCCGATGGCGAAGGTGAAGGAGATCACGCGGTCCACGTTGATGCCCATCAGGCGCGCGGTGGGCTTGTCGAAGGAGGAAGCGCGCATGGCCATGCCGATTTTCGTGCGCCGCACGATGAACTGGAGAAGGATCTGCACGAGGATCGAGGCGGCCATGATGATAAGGAAGATGTTGGAGAATGTGACGCTGTTGGAAGGCGTCTCCACACCCGCCGTGATGCGGTGAATGCCGCCCGAAATGTACCATGCCACTGTGTCGAAGGGGCTCTTGTACGGGATGAAGCGCGCCGTGTAAACGAACTGCAGGTTGCCGAAATACTCGAGGAAGAACGACACGCCGATGGCAGTGATAAGGGCCGCGATGCGGGGGGCATCCCGCAGGGGCTTGTAGGCGACCCGCTCGATAGTAATGGCGAGGAGCGTGCAGACGACCATCGAAAGGATGATGACGGAGATGGAACCGATGACAATGGAAAGCCCATCGCCGATGCCCGGGAACGCCAGGGAGGGCCACTTATGAAGGCCGAAGCGGGCCACCGCAAAGTAGCTGGTGAAAGCGCCGACCATGAAAACGTCGCCGTGGGCGAAGTTGATGAGCTTCACAATGCCATAGACCATCGTGTATCCCAGAGCGATGAGCGCATAAACGAAGCCCAGCTTCAGTCCGTCCAGGACATTCTGCGCCAGCAGGGTCGGGTTTTTCACGCCCTGCGAAACGATGATCCACAGAACCCCGAGCGCGAGGAGGATGAGGAAGGCCCAGCCGACCCACGCAAGGGGCGGCCGACGCACGCTGAGGCGGGGAATGGACGGGATGGCATCGCGTGATACTGGCATGTGCGCTCCGGTCTACGAAAGAGATTCAAAGAAGAGGGCAACCCGCGGGTTGCCCTCCGAGTGACGTCGAAGTAGTGCTTACGGCTGGACGAATGAATTGTAGGTGATCTCGCCGCCTTCGACCTTCAGGATGACAGCGCCCTTGATGGGGTTG
>PMDT01000010.1 GCA_003154555.1 Spirochaetaceae bacterium | reverse complement strand
GGCAAGATGTTCGGCTCCATCCAGCCCAACGCCTATGTGCAGGGCTACATGTGCATGCTGATGCTCTACCTCATCAAGAACGAGATGCTCGATCCGCTCAACGGCGCGCTCGCGACGGGCGGCTGGGACATGAACCTCCCGGTCCTCGATAATGGCCTTGACATTATCACCCCCGAGACGGCGAAATACTTCTACACGGACAAGTGGCAGACGCGCCGCGGGTCGACGAACTTCAAGCCTTGGTAGGTTCCGGGTCGTTCTGAACGGTGGAGGCATGGCTGACCGGCCGTGCCTCCCTTTTCTTACGGGGTGCCGCATCATGGAAACACCGATTCTCGAGGTCAGGAACATCAGCAAGCGCTTCGGCGCCACCCAGGCCCTCTCCGGCGTCAGCCTGCCGTTCTTCCGCGGAAGCGTTCACGCGGTGGTGGGGGAGAACGGGGCNNGGAAAGTCGACCCTCATGAACCTCATCGGCGGGGTCCACCAGGCAGACTCCGGGGAGATTCTTCTGGAAGGCGCGCCGATACGCTTCCTGACGCCGAACGACGCGCTGAAGAAGGGGATCGGGTTCGTGCACCAGGAGATCACCCTCTGCCAGCACATCAGCGTCGCGGAGAACGTGTTCATGCACGCCCTGAATGAGTCGGGCAGGGCCCTGGTCAGATTCTCCGACATCCACGCGCGGACCAGGCGGCTGCTGAAGGAATTCGACGCGCACTCTCCTCTCAATCCGCGCCAGAAGGTGGCGGCGCTCTCCGTTTCCCAGCAGCAGGTCGTGGAGATCGTGAAGGCGCTCTCCGTGAACTGCAAGCTGATCATTTTCGACGAGCCGACTGCCGCGCTCACGGAGTCGGAAACAGAGGCCCTTTTTCGCATCATCGTGACACTGAAAGCGAAAGGGCTCGCGATCCTCTACATCAGCCACCGCCTCGCGGAGATCTACAGGATCGCCGACACGGTGTCCGTTCTCCGCGACGGATCCCTCATCGACACCAGGCCGGTCAACGCGATCGACCAGCTCAGCCTCGTGCACAGCATGGTCGGACGGGAGCTGAAGGACATCTACCCGGCCAAGGCGACCGGCGGCGCCCGGGATGTCGTGCTCGACGTGCGGGGGCTCTCCCTCGCGGGGGAGTTCGAGGACATTTCCTTCAACCTGCGCAGGGGAGAGATCCTCGGCTTCGCGGGACTCGTGGGATCCGGACGCACGGAGGTCGCGCGGACCCTCTGCGGGCTCTATCGCAGGACCGCGGGAGAGGTGCTCCTCAACGGGCGGAAGCTTGCCATCCGCAGCTACAAGGACGCGATACGGAACGGCATCGTCTACCTCACGGAGGACCGTGCCAAGGACGGGCTCTTCCTCGACATGAGCGTGGCCTCCAATATCTCCGTCATCTCCCTCGACGACGTGGCGCGCCTCAAGATGATCCAGCGACGCGCCGAGCTCGCCCTGGCCAGGAAATACATCGCCGACATGCAGATCAAGGTGGCCGGACCCCAGGTGCGGCTGCGCAGCTTGAGCGGCGGCAACCAGCAGAAGGTCCTCGTCTCCAAGCTCCTGACCGTCTCCCCGAAGGTAGTGCTCATGGACGAGCCCACCCGGGGAATCGACGTCGGGGCAAAGGCGCAGATCTACCACCTGCTGCGACGCCTCGCGTCGGAAGGAGTGGGCGTCCTCATGATCTCCTCCGAGCTGCCGGAGGTCGTCGGGGTGTGCGACAGAGTCGTCGTCATGTATGAAGGCAGGATGTGCGGCCTGCTCGAGGGTGACCAGATCAATGAGAAGTCCATCATCCAGATGGCGTGCCTGAGCACCAACTGAGAGCCAAGGAGAATCCGCAATGAGCACGATGAACGTACAGAAACCGCAGAAGCCCCAGGGAGGGTTCGCGCGCGGGATGAGCAGGTTCGGCGGGTTCCGCGAGGGAACGACCATCATCATCATCCTGGTCCTGGGTGTGATCATGTCCTTTCTCTCCCCGGTCTTCCTGACAGGGGAGAACTTCAGCACGATGTTCAAGATATTCGCAATCAACGGACTTGTGGTCATCGGGATGACGCTGGTCATGATCGGCGGGGGCATCGACCTGTCCGTCGCGGCAGTCATGGCGCTCGTGGGTGTCGTCGCAGGCCAGCTTTTTCTCGTGTTCAAGTGGGACATCTGGACCGCGTCGCTCGTCGGTCTCGCCGTGGGGGTCGCGATCGGATTCATGAACGGGTTCTTCGTCACCCGCGTCGGGCTGTCTCCCTTCATCGTCACCCTTGCGCTCAGCTTCATGGCCAGGGGACTGGCGTTCGTCCTCTCACAGGCGATGCCCCTCCCGCTGAACAACATCTCGAACAGCTTCAAGTTCATCGGCCGCGGCGTGCTCGGGAAGACCGGCATCCCCTTCATCGTCGTGCTGTTTCTCGTCGTCGCGGCGGTATTCGACTTTCTCAGCAGGCGCTCCACGGTCATTCGCCGCATCTACTACGTGGGAAGCANNGCATCCCCTTCATCGTCGTGCTGTTCCTCGTGGTTGCCCTGGTCTTCGACCTCCTGAGCCGGCGCTCCACGGTGATCCGGCGCATCTACTATGTCGGGAGCAATGAGCGCGCGGCCCGGTTCTCCGGCATCAACGTCAACCGGGTCCGCATGGGTGTCTACGCCCTCTCCGGCGCGCTCGCGGCGATTGCCGGA
>PMDT01000221.1 GCA_003154555.1 Spirochaetaceae bacterium | reverse complement strand
CGTCGGGTCGAACATGGCCCCCGGCGGCTGGGTGGCGCCGAACGCGAAGGCCGCGGCGATTCGTTCGTCCGTGAGCGCGGGCGGCCGAACGCCGTCCACCGCGAAGAGATCGGGTGCCAGCGCCGCGTAGCCTGCAGCGGCAAAACGGCGCGTCACGTCCTGGATGTTCTTGCTGAGACCGCCGATTTCCTGGATGACAAGCACCCCCGGCAATGGCATTGCAGCCTTCTCGGGCCATGCGAAGTACCCCGAGCCCCGTCCATAGCGGATCCATTCACCTTTGATCGCCATCTCTTATCTCCCTATTCCCGCATGACATCAAGGAGCGCCTCGCACAGGAGATTGCGGCTCCGTTCGATGATGAGATCCCGCACGTCGCCCTTCTCCAGCCTTGCCACCGTGGGCGCGACGTACGACTTTGCGCGTTCGGAGAGGTTGCGGTAGATCGCGTCCTTCAGCTTCTTCTCCGCGCCAACAAGCGCGGTGATGAGGTCCGATCCGCCGATCTTTCGCAGGATCCGCTGGATGGTCGGGTCGTCCAGGGAAGCGATGGAGCGGAACTCCGGCACGAAGGAAGGATCGAGCGACCGGCGGAGGGTGATCCTGCCCTCGGAGACTTCCATCTCCACCTCGCCGGCGAATTGCACCTGCTTCAGGATCGCCTGGGGAATACGGATACCCTTGGAATTGCCGATGTCGACGATGGGCACGCGCATGGGTCCCACCCCCTCTCCACGTGATTACATGATAAATACCTTGTAATCACCAACGTGTCAAGGGGCGGCAGGCGACGGCGGCGGGGCCTCCCGGCAGGCCATGCTGTCGCGCCGCGCGGCGTCGCCGCGGATGAGGCCGTTCTCTATTGCCAGGAGCTCCAGCTTGATGCTCCGCACGGCCGCGCTCTGNNTGGAGCTGGCGGAGCTGACGCACCTGCCAGTCGAGGAAATCGCAGAGCTTCGCTTCATCCATCGCCTCGATGCGGCGATGCCCGGGGCTTCCCGGTTGCGCGACGTCGGCGAGCACGCCGTGCAACTCCTGCATCTCGGACACCAGCCTCAGAAAATCGATCGTCTCAACCTGGAGCTCCGCGCCGGCCGAGCTGCGATACTCGATCTGGTAGAACCGATCCTCCCGCCTGCCCAGGCGCCTGCGCAGCCAGCGTCGCAGCTTCTGAAAGACGCCGAGCTTCCGCGTCTCGACCGCACGTTCGTTTTCCTCCAGGACCTGCCGGCAGAGCGCGATCTCCTCACCCGCGCGGCAGAGGCCGCGTATTGCGTCCAGGAGCTCGGTGCGGCGCCGGGGGCCGTCGTCCGGCTTTGCCACCCCGGCCCGTGGAAGGGCAAGGGAGGCGAGCAGTTTCTCCCGGCGCTCGTCCGCGCCGGGCGGGTGATCTTCGCCGAGTATTTCCTGCACAAGGTGCGGGTGCCACGTGCCGTCGGGCGATGCCACCTCGAATGCCTTCTTGATCACGAGCGCCCTCGCCGCCCGCTCGTCTGCTGTCCGCGCCTCCTGCGCGGTCACGCGCGGAAGCACTTTCGCCCTCAGAGCGGCCTTCCACGATTCGCGGTGCCATGATTCGATCTCGACAATGCGCTCGCGGATATCGCGGCTCAGCTTCCCGATCTGGAGCCGCGATTCGTGCAGCACGCGGGACGACAGTGCGTCCTTGGAGAGCCCGACATTCATCACGCGGCGCGCCAACGCGCGCGTCGTGGGACTATGTGATGTCTCGCTGAATCCTTCCCAGTCCAGGTAGGAGAACAGGGCGGAGACTTTTTTCAAAAGGGGGAGATCCAGAGCGGCGAGAGTGAAGGGGATCTGGGTGGCGAGGAATTCCATTTGACGGCGATAGGCGGCGATCCGCCGGCCTATCTCGACATCCTCTTCGGCATCGGGAGGAACGGTGTCGGGCGGCACGAGAATCGCGCTCGTCTTGCCATCGTAGTTATAGGGATCCACGCGCAGCAACCCTTTCTTGACGAGCGTCCCCACGACGCTTTCAAAGAGCGTGCGGTAGGTGCCCACGAGATCCTTCAGGAGCGGGATGCGCGTGGCCTCCAGCCATGCCGCACGCTGGGAGAGCGCATCCTCGAGACGACGGAGGAAGTCAGGGATGGCATTTTCCATGAGTTTCGATTATAGGACCATCGGAGCGGATATGCAAAGCTCTTTCCGGCCGTTGATCGCAGGAGCCCATGGAGGCGTTGTCAACGTACCCGCGGCGCGGATTTCTGGATATCTTCACAAGTGATGCCTCGATCGACCGCCACCAGGCCGCGACGCCTCCTCGCCGTCTTCACGTTCCTGTCTGTCGCCTCGGCGGCACAGGCCCAGACGCTCTACGGATTCTTCCCTTCGCCACCGGTCATGACGCAGCAGAGCGTCATCGACACGTTCAAGGCGATCGGTGAGCACGGAGAGCTGGTGCTTTTCGCGCGGAATGTCCCTTGGAAGGATTTCGCGAAAGGGCCGGACGTCGACTCTGCCGACATCCAGGAGCTTGGCGGAATGGTGCAGCTCGCGCGGACCAACAAGCTCGAGCCGGTCTTCGTGATCGACCCGCTCAACGGCCTTGATCGGCGCCGGTTCTTCGCTCTTCCCGATGGATGGACACCGAGCTTCGCAAATCCATCCATTCGCACCGCAATGCTGAACTATGCCCTGCGGATCGTCCGGCAGTTCCATCCGCGCTTTCTCGCAATCGCCTCCGAGATCAACACCTACGAGGACACGCACCCGCAGGATTTCGCGAGCTTCCTGAGCCTGTACCGCGAGATCTATGCGCGCCTGAAGGCGGTTGCACCGGGCCTGCGCGTTTTCGTCACGTTCCAATGGGAGGAGCTGAACAACCTCATCCCGGGTGTGGATGGCGGCAAGCCGCCTTACGCCGTGCGATGGGAGCAGATGGAGGGCTTCGAGCCGCAGCTCGATGTCTGGGCCATCTCCACCTATCCCTTCGTAACCTACAGGTCGTCGCGCGAAATCCCCGCCGACTACTACGCACACCTCGCCCGCCGCACGGAGAAGCCGCTCATGGTGGCTGAGTGCGGCTACACCTCGGAGCCGGTCGGCAGCCTGCAGGGGACACCGCAGGACCAGGTGGGATTCCTCGACGCCCTGCATGACCAGATCGGCGAACGTCTGGCCGCGTGGATCTACACCGTGCTGAGTGACTTCTCCATGGAATCCTACGCGCCGCTCCTGAAACAGCAGGGTCTGGGCGCGGATGCCCCCACGCTCGGCATGTTCGCCCATATCGGACTGCGCACCGCGGAAGGCGCGCCGAAGCCTGCTCTGGCGGCGTGGGATTCGTTTCGCACGCGGTAGCGCACGCCGCCCATCGAAGAAATCTTAACATATTCATAACCCGTCCTGAACCTTGCCGCATTATCTTTTTCCACGGAGGTCACAAACATGAATCGAAAAAACCACCTGGCAAAAGGCGCGGCAGTCGCCGTTCTGGGAATCGCCTTGTTCCTCGCTTCCCCGATCGGCGGCTTCGCGCAGGCAAAGCCGGCCGCGACGGCGCAGGCCGGTCAGGCCGCGACCCTCGAGGCGACGCTCGGGCCGCTGCAGACGGCGCTTCGTGCGGTGACGCAGAAGGTGCTCCCCACGGTCGTCGAGATCGATGTCACCCAGACGGTCACCCAGCAGGCCCCGCAATCGAAAGGCCCGTTCGGCCTCCCCTTCGGGCAGGGACAGGGCAACGGCGGCGGCAGGTCATTCCGGCAGTCCGGGCTCGGCTCGGGCATCATCGTCCAGCATGTCGGCGGACGCTACTACGTTCTCACGAACAACCACGTCGTTGCCAACGCGACCGACGTCAGCGTGAAGCTGAGCGACCAGCGCGTCTTCAAGGGGCGCACGGTGGGCGCCGACCCGCGCAAGGACGTCGCGCTCGTCTCATTCGATACCGCTGATACGCTGCCGCTTGCGACGCTGGGCGATTCAAACGACGTGCAGGTCGGCGACATCGTGCTTGCCATTGGAAACCCGTTCGGCTACGAGTCGACGGTGACCATGGGCATCGTGAGCGCCCTGGGCCGATCAGGCCAGGGAGACGTCGCCAGCTACACTGATTACATCCAGACTGACGCGGCCATCAACGAGGGAAACTCGGGCGGCGCCCTGGTGAACATCAAGGGTGAAGTCATCGGCATGAACACCTGGATCGCGGCACCGACGGGCGGCAACATCGGCCTGGGTTTCGCCATTCCCATCAATAACGCCCGTCAGCCCATCCAGGACTTCATCGCAAAGGGCAGGGTCGACTATGGCTGGCTGGGCGCGCAGATCGCGGATATCCAGGACGACAACACCTATCCCGGATTCGCCGCGGATTTAAAGCTCGTGAATGTGAAAGGCGCGTTCATCATGGAGACCTACAAGGGCTCCCCTGCGGACAAGGCGGGAATACTTCCCGGGGACTACGTGACGAGCGTGGACGGGACCGCGGTCGCCAATGCCCAGGGTCTCACGCAGATCGTCGGCGGCCTCGCGGCAGGCAAGACCTATGCATTCTCCATCATCCGCTACGGCGACGTGAAGAACGTGCCCGTGACAATCGGGGTGCGTGACAGCCAGGACCAGGTCGCGCAGCCGAAAAACCTCTGGCCGGGCATGACGGCCATTGACATCACCGACGACGTGCGCCAGCAGGCCGGCATCCCGAGCGGCGTCAACGGCGTGGTCGTGGGATACGTCCCCGATGAGAGCTCACCGGCGGCGACAGCCGGGATAAAGTCGGGCGACGTGATCACCGCGATCAACGGCAGGACGGTCCGCAACCTGATGGACTACTTCAAGGCGCTGAATGACCGCGCGGGTCGCAGCGTGATGTTCACGATCGAACGCGACGGCTCGGAGATCAGCATCGGGCTGGATCGATAGCAGCCGCAAAGGCACAGGAAGGGGCGGTCCTAAAAGGGGCCGCCCTTTTTTTGTCACAGCCGCTGGACGCGTCCTCTCGTTGTATGCCAGCCTGTTGCATGATGAACCGCTACCCCGTGTCCGGGACCGTCGCTCCGGGCTTTGAGCGCGTCCGCACGGCATTCGCGTCCAACTTCGAAAAACGCCACGAGGTTGGTGCCGCGGTCCACGTGACGCTGGATGGAGAGACCGTCGTCGATCTCTGGGGAGGCGCGGCGGATGCAGCGAAAACGCGGCCCTGGAAACCGGATACCCTCGTCAATGTGTGGTCAACGACAAAGGGCTGGCTCGCCCTGGCAATGCACATGCTCGTGGAGCGCGGCCTGCTCGACCTCGATGCGCCGGTGAGCCGCTATTGGCCGGAGTTCGGCCGTGAAGGAAAGGGATGCGTCCTGGTGCGGCACCTCCTCGCTCACACCGCGGGCCTTCCCGGATGCACGATGAAGGTGCCGGATGAGGCGATCTACGACTGGAATGCGATGACGGCCAATCTCGCCAATTCCACCCTGTTGTGGGAGCCGGGCACGAAATGCGGCTATCACGCCGGCAGCTTCGGCTGGCTGAACGGCGAAGTGCTGCGGCGCATCAGCGGCATGTCCCCCGGCCAATTTATCCGCACGCACATCGCTGAACCGCTCCAGGCCGGCGTGGCGGTCGNNACGCCGGCAGCTTCGGCTGGCTGAATGGCGAAGTGCTCAGGAGGATCACCGGCGTCTCTGTGGGCGAGTTCGTACGCACCTGCATTGCAGGACCGTTGAAGGCGGATATTTTCATCGGCTTGTCGCCCGATGAGATTGCACGCGCGGCCGACATCATCCCGCCATCTCTCTTTGGCGCTGCCATCTTCCGCCTGGGCCTGGCCATGGGCGGCACGGCAAAAAGGCTTGCCTTCACGAATCCACCGCGCCCGGCGAAG
>PMDT01000257.1 GCA_003154555.1 Spirochaetaceae bacterium | reverse complement strand
TCGCGGCGAGCATCAGTTCGATGCCGGCGCGCACCGCCGCCTTGGCGAGCTGCACCTGGCGCACGTCCTTCTGCGAGAGGTGGACCGGGCCCGCGATGCGGAAGACGGGTTTGTCGTCGCGCGTGTCGAAATGGGATTGCCAGGCGGAGCCGGTCGTCTGGAAACGTCCGTTCTTGTCCACGACGCCATGGGCGGCCAGTTCGCCGACGGCGTCGAGCAGGCCGCTGCCGCACAGGCCGGCCGGCGTCGTTTCGCCGATGGTGCGCAGCTCGATCTCGTCGCCGTCGAGCGAGACGAACTCGATGGCGCCGCGGCCGGCGCGCATGCCGCAGGCGATGTTCATGCCCTCGAAGGCGGGCCCCGCCGCCGTGGACGTGGCCGTGAGGCGGCCATCGACCGATAACACCATCTCGCCGTTGGTGCCGATGTCCACGAAGAGCACCACGCCGCGCTGGCGATGAAGCGCCGTGGCGAGGATGCCCGAGGTGATATCCGCACCTACGTAGGCCGAAAGAATCGGCGGCAGGTAGATGAGCCCCCGGCGCGCGATGGCGAGCCCGATGGATGAAGCGTCCAGGGATTCGCCACCTTGCAGTGCGGGAATATACGGGAACTTGCCGAGGGAGCGCGGATCCACGCCAGCCGCCAGGTGCAGCATGGTGGTGTTCCCGGATAGGACGGCCTCGTAGATCCGTCCAGAATCGATTCCCGTGTTCGCACACAATTCCGCGAGCATCCGGTTCAGTTCTCCCAGCAGATCGTCGTGCAGCAGCCCGTCAAGCCGCCGGACGATGCGAGTGCCAGGGAAAAGGAGCTGCAAAAGAAGGTCCAGGACCTCATGCAGAAAGGCGCCGCAGCGTTCAATGCCGGCCGATTCACGGAGGCCCGAAAGGACTTCGAGCAGGCAGCGACCCTCGCGCCCGACAACTCCGATGCCCTGGGATACGCGGGACTGTCGTATTTACGCGAGAACCCAACTGATCCGGCGAGCGTCCAGAAGGCGGTGGATCTCTCCAATGCCGCCATCGCCAAAAACCCGGACAACTGGTTGCCCCACAGGACCCTCGGCGAGATCTACGACACGCGCAAGCTCACCGACCAGGCGCTGCAGGAATACAAGACCGCGGTCCGTCTGAATCCCAATGATGCGGACTCGCTCTACGCCCTTGGCAAGCTGCAGTACCGCGCGAAGCTCTTCAGCGACGCGCAGAAATCCTTCGACGCCTGCGTTGCCCTGAAACCTGACTTCACCTCGGCGCACTTCAACCGTGGCATGACCCTCGTGCAGCTCGGCGAAACGACAAAAGCAATTGGCGCGTTCAAGGCGGCCGTGGCGACAAAAAAGGACTCCGCCGACGCGTATTACATGATCGGCTCTCTCCTGCGCAGCCAGGGCGACACGGCAGGCGCGCTGGATTCCTTCAAGTCAGCGGCCCAGTACGCCCCGGACAATGCCGGCTATTCCCGGGAGCTGGGCTCCGCCTACATGGCGCGCGGCGATTTCGCAGGAGCGGAAACGACATTCACGAAGTCACTCAACCTGGAGCCCGACAACCCGGTTGCCAATTACAACATGGCGCAGGTCAAGGTGAAGCTCGGCAAGGCGCGTGAAGCTCTCCCCTACGCGCTGAAGGCCGTGGACAAGGACGGCGGAACCGCCGCGAGCACGTACGTGCTGGGTCTGGCAAACGACAAGCTGGGAAACGCCGACGATGCGGTGAAGTACTACGAGATGGCAGTCCAGAAGGACCCGAAGTTCTCCCCTGCCCTCATCAATCTCGGCGCCCTCTACGATACGCGCGGCATGCCGGACAAGGCATTGCCCCGGCTTCTCGCAGCGCAGGATATCGTGCCCGAATCGTACGAGGTGCAGAACAATCTCGGCAATGTCTACCTCCATCAACAGCAGTACCAGGACAGCATCACGCATCTCTCCAAAGCGCTGTCCATTCAGCCGAACTCGGCGTTGACGGAATACAATCTCGGGCTCGCGTACGCGGAGAACGGCCAGACACCCGACGCCAAGACAGCGTTCATTGACGTCATGAGCAAGGATCCGACGAACATGGACGTCTATATCAAGCTCGCCCGCATCTACGTGAAGGACAGCGATACAAAGAGCGCCAAGGACCTGCTCACGAAGCTGATCGCAAAGAACCCGAAGCAGTCGTTGAAGGACGAAGCCCAGGGGCTGCTGAACCAGTTGTAGCCCTAAATCCGCCAGGAGCGGAAGGGGATGCGTAGCACGGTACTCCGTGCGGAGGGCGGCAGCGCGGTCNNGCCGAAAGGGAGCCTGTAGCCAGGAAAGCCCTATCTCTGTCTGTCGATCGGCCGGTCGACGAGCTTCCGCAGCGATTCCTCGCTCAACTGGTGCCAGATGGGCCTGCCGTGGGGGCAGCGCGGCACGGGAAGCTCCAGCGCCTGGGCGCATAGCTCACGCGCCGTCACCGGGTCCACGCGGTCGCCTTCCTTGATTGCCATGCGGCACGCCGCAGTTGCACGGAAAGCGTATTGCCACTCCGCGCCGCCGACCCCGCGGATGAGCTCGATGAGCGCCTCTTCGGGAATCATTGCAAAATGCTCCGCCAGGGCCGTTACCTCGAATGCACGCGCACCTGCCTTTCGCAACTCCACGCCCAGTCCGATGAGCTCAGCGCCGGCTGTTTCCAGGCGGCTCTCTTCCTCCTCCGACACGTCGAAGCAGAGAGGAAAGAGCATCTCCTGCATCTCAGGGGCCCGTACGGAAAGCCGTTCGAAAAGGATTCTCTCATGGGCGGCATGCTGATCGAGGATCACGAGCCGATCGGGGAGCTCGAAAACCAGGAAGACGCCGAAGACCTGGCCGAGAAAGCGGATGCCGGCCCCGTCATTGGGGGGCGAAGGAACGGGATCGGGCGCGAGAGGCAGCGTGAGCTCCCTCCCGACATGGGTATGCCGCGCCGCGTGTTCACGGGAGGCAGCCGAAGGAAATGAGCTCACTGTCGTCGCCGAGGCAGGCTCAGCGGCGATCTGCTGCCGTGCTGCCTCGACGACTGCGTGATGTACGTCGGAGAGATTTCGAAACCTTACTTCCTTCTTGGCAGGATGGATATTGAAGTCCACCAGGGAGGGATCGATGCGGATAAAAATGAAAGCGACGGGATGCCAACCGCCCGGCACGGCGCCGGCAAATCCGAACTCGGCAGCCTGGAGCAGCGCAAACTCGAAGACACGACGCCCGTTCACGAACGCCTGCAACAGCCGGCGGTCCCGCCGGCGCACCTCTCGGTCCCCCGCCACGACCGATACCGTGAAGCCCGGCCCGCTGCTTTCCGATACCGCGAGCGGCGCCGTGCCGAAAAGCGGCCCGTAGGCGAGTGAGATCCTCTGCCCGGCGGCGCCCGGCGGCAGGGAAATCTTCAGAGCGCCGTCAATGAAAAGGCGAAATGCAATTGCCGGATGCGCAACGGCCTTGTCGAGAAAGGCCGAGCGGCAGAGGCCCGATTCGGCTGACGCGCTGCGAAGGAACTTCCTGCGCGCAGGGTAATTGAAAAAAAGCTCTGACACATCCACGGTCGTGCCCGGTCGTCCCTGGCAGGGTTCGAGCGATTGCTGACGGCCTTCTCGAACCTCCAGCCTGTACGCCGGTCCTGCACCCTGCCCTTTGCTCACGACCTCGAGCTTGCTGCAGAGCGCGATGCTCGCCAGGGCCTCCCCGCGGAACCCCAGGCTCGTCACGCGCAGCAGGTCGTCTTCGCTGTCGATCTTGGAGGTCGTGTGAGGCTGCCAGCAGAGAGAGAGGTCGTCGCAGTCCATGCCGGCGCCGTCGTCGACCACCCTGACGCGCGAAAGACCGCCTGCTTCCAGGTGCACGTCGATGGAAGAGGACCCTGCGTCTATTGCGTTGTCCAGGAGCTCCCGCACAATGGAAAACGGCCGGTCGATTACCTCGCCGGCCGCGATCTTGCGAAAGACCTCGTCCCGGAGGAAGTGGATCCTCCGGGACCGAGGGATGGGATCAGACATTCATCTAGATGCGCGAGCTCATCGTGATGGAGACCGACGTGTCCAACTTGGGCAGGAGACCGCCCAGGGATGTCGGATCCATGATCACGTTTCCGGCCGAATCTCGGCTCGCCGTCTTGGTATACAGCACTGATACATCCAGGCTGTCGCTGATCGGGTAACTGATGGTGGCGGTGACGACCGTGTTCGCGTCGAACAGCGTGGGCCCGTTCGTCGTCCCGTTGAGAATCGCGGGAATGAAGTTCGTCCTCTCGTACGAGACAGAGCCGAAAATCTTGACCACGGGAATAACGCCCGGTTCCAGCGTGAACTTGGCCAGGAAGTGATCGTTGCCGAAGGTGAAGTTGCCCGCGGCGTCCTGTGCCCATGGCCAGAAATAGCTGAGCGTGAGGCTGAATATCTTCGGAAGCGCGAATCCGCCCTCGCCGTAGATGCCGACAGTCTGGTTGTACTGCCTCGCTGTGGGGTTCTCCAGGTACTGGAGAACAGCGGAGACCATCTGCGAGCGGCTGCGCTCGTAATCCGAGTTGTAGAAATCAGGGACGAATGCGCCGGTGAAGTCACGGAACTCCACCCTCCACGTAAAGTCCTTTGTAATCAGGTTGCCGAAGAGGCCGGCAGCAACACCCCAGTTCTTGATGTCGCCGAGGTTGTTGAAGCCGCTCGGGAAGATGGCATTCAGGGCGAATCCGGCGGGAATGTCCGAGTAGGCCGGATCAGTCGGCGCGCTTCTGAAATACGGGAGCATGACGGCGCCATCCGCGAAAGCCACGAGTCCGAAGATGCTGCTTTCGACGAACGGGAGATCGAGGTCAACGCCGGGATTGAAGAAGATCGGGTTTCCGACGGCCGCGGGGGTCGAAGGCCAATCCTTGGCCGGGTTCCAATCAACAAGGCCTGTAAAGCCGAGGGCTGCTTTGAAGCCCTTCACCGGCCGCACGTAGATACGGCCGCCGAATATGTCGGGTGCCGCTGCTTCATTGACCATCGCTTCTATTCCAAAGCCGCCGAAATCAAGACCCAGATTGACGCCCGTGCGGCGAACCGAGGGGAAGTCGGCGTCATTCGCGAAGTTGCGCATGATGAGGCCGTGACCGATCGTGATGTCATCCAGGTTTCCGACCTTGAAGAAGAACGGGTCCCTCTGCTGGCCCCATTCGATGTACCTGATCTTCAGGAACAGGTCATTCGCGAAATCCTGCGCCAGGGCCCAGGGATCGGAGAGGGGCTTTCCCGTGAGGAGACCGCCAAAGTCCCATTCGTCATTGCCCTGCGGATGGTACCAGTCGTTGGGATTAAACATGTCCGTCTGGTAGATGACCGGCAGATACAGCGACATCTTGAGGCTTCCGAGGGCGAATGTCGGCTGTGCGACGACCTTGCTGTAGGTGGTGTTGCCGATGGTGATCGTGCCGATCTCCACGCCGAGTATCTGCTTGATCTTCGACATCACGTCATCCAGCCAGGTCGGCTTCGGAGGAGTCGGGGGCGTGGCAGGGGTGGCAGGAGTTGCAGGCGGGTTGCTGTTGTCGTTCGCCGGCAGCAGGGACGCCTGGTAGGCCCTGTTGATTGCAAGCACGTCGTCCGGATTGAGTCGGACGAACGTCATCTCTGTCGTCAGGCTGCTGAGGACGTCGGCGGGAATCTGGATGGCAGCAAATGTGGCTGCAAGCGCATCGGCAGCGAACCCCTGCGCCACCTCGAGCGCCTCACCGGCGGCATTCTGGATCCAGCCAGTGCCTTCAAGGGTCGACAGTTTCGCGAACGACCCTTCCTGGAACTCAACGACCACGTCGGAACCGCGGACACCGCAGACCGCCGACGGGGTCTTGATCTGGTACTGATCCTTGCCCGAGGCCTTGCCCGCGACGGTGCGGACCTTGCCGAATGCCATGGAAAAGACGTCCTGGCCGCCCGTGTCGGACCGGAGCTTATCGAGCCTGAAGTTCGTGTTCTGGGAGATCTTGACAATCGTGCTGGTATGGTTCAGCTGCAGCTCGGCGGAATCCCCGGCCCCCGTGAGCACCGTCCACCCCAGCTTCAGCTCGTCGCCCTCCGACGGCGTCGGGTTCACCGAGACACCCTTGTCGTCCTTGACATCGAAGTTGCCGCTGTTGTTTTCAATGTAGCTGATGGTGACCGATATGGCCGGCGGCTTGGGTTTCGCCGGCGCGGACTGCGCGAACAGCAATCCTGGGATGACCAGGAATGCGGCGAGCGCAATCGCGAAAGTAACTCTCGTCTTCATTCTTTCCTCCCTTTCCTAGAACAGCGGAATCGAGCTTTGCAGCCCTGACTGCACCACCCAAGGATCGGGGGTGTGTGTCGGATCGTAGGTGATGTTGTAAACGAAGGAGATCACGGCGCCGCCGGTCAGGAAGTTCACCTGCGCCTTGATGAGCGCATTCTTGGCGCTGACCAGCGATGCAAAGCTGTTGATCTGCGTCTTGTCGTAAATAAAGTCGAACGTGATGCCGGGGATGACGCCCTCCGCCATGGAGAGAACGCCCACAAGATGGGGCAACGTCAGGGCGGGGTCTGTCTCCGAGGTGACAAAGGGCGAATCCAGCTTGACCAGGAACACGAACTTGTCGTTGAGGAACGACGTGCCAAGGCTCGCCTCCCACCCGAATGTGAAACCGCCCGGGAGGGCGCCCTGAAGGGCCAGGTATTCCGCGCCACGCCCCGTGGCGTAGTCGTCATAGGTGACGCCGAAATACCCCGGCTGGAAACCGGCGCCGAGCAGGCGCAGCTGCGCGCCATAGGAAATGACATTAAACAGCTTGCCGCCGACCCCGAGCATGCCGCCCGTGCTCTTGCCTTCGAATCCAACATCCGTGAATGCGAGCATCGAGGCGACGTCCTTGACGTAGAGAACAGGGAGCTGCACGTCAGCTCCGAAAACCGTTGCGGGTGTTGCGAGCGTCGTGGCATTCAGTCCCGTGTCAAAGACGCCCGTAAATCCAACTTCCAGGTTGTTGAGAATGGGGATCTGGGTGGAAACGAGCGGCCGCACGTAGAGCCTGCCACCCAGAACGTCCATGTCGGCGACGTTGCCGATCACCGTCTCTATGCCCACGAAGGGGAACTTGAATAGTCCGCCGTCGAGATCTGCCTGAAGCCCCAGGTGACGATCGTTGGGCAGGAAGAGCGCGTTGTTGTAGCCGCCCATGATGAAGCCGTCACCGAGGGTGGCGTCTCTGAAGGAGCCGAATTTCAGGAAGAGCGGATCTCCCTTTTCACCCCATCGCACGTAGGCGAACTTGCCGAGGTATATTTTCAGGAAATCCTGGAAGTCCGTGGGAACCCAGTCCGACTTGCGAATGTAGATAGTATTGGAAACAGGAGCTCCCGGAGGACCGTTCAGTGTGTAATTAATTGTGAGGTCGAGACCGATTCCGAACTTCCCGAAGGAGATGTCCGGGGAGAGCCCAAGAAACTCGAAGCTCCCTGCATCCGGATCTGTTGTTGCGCCCGTGAAGGTCTGCGCGCCCAGGTCCAGCCCCATTTTGAATGCGAATGCATTGGCAGGCGTGCCCTGTGCGAACACCGAGCCGACTGCGAGGCTGAACAAGGCGAGAGCCAGCGCACAACGCTTGAACACAAAAGTCATTGCGACCTCCTTGAAGCCTGCACCAATTATATACCCCACATGGGCATAAAGCTATCTCGCACTTTTCAGAATGTCAACTTTGCCTCCAGCGCGGCACGGACGGCAAAACGCCAGACGAGTCCCTGACCCGAGACACCGGGATTTTCGACGTCGACGCCGATATTCGCGCTGGCCTTTATCGATCCGTGGGTCGGGTACACGAGCGAGGTCGAATGACCGAAAAGGACTGTCAGGGGGTGAAAGGCGCCGGGATCCTGCCAGGAAATCGTAAGGTCGGCGCTCTCCCGGTTCTCGAAATGCCCCGTCGCGGCGATGTCCGGCGGAATGAGGGGCAGCGGGATTCCCCTTGGCGGCAGCACTTTCCAGTCCAGGATCGCCTGCGAATCGTTCGTCAGTGACACGCTGAGCGGAGGAACGGTCGGCTGATCGCGGCGAAACGTCTCCAGAAGAGTGAGCTCGTTGTCGCCCGCCCCGGTGAGCGTCGCGTACCCTTCGACGGATACAGTCGCCAGGACCGGCGTGGTACCTGGCGGCCCTTCCAGCGATCCGCTGAGGCTCAGGTCGTATTCGTCGGTACGGACGGCCGTGAGGATCGGGAAGGCGCCCAGCGACCCGAAAAGGTTCACGGCACGTGTCGTCGTGCGGGGCCGGACATAGGCGACGGTCTGATACAGGTCGGCCGTCTTGCTGAGCACCTGGCCAACGTCCAGCTCAATGCTTGACGGCACGACCAGGTCGATAAGGCGCGAGCCGTAGCTGCGCTGCAGAGAGAAGCTCAAAGACGGCGTGTAGGTGCCCTGGCTTACCGATGCCCACGCGGTGCGCGCAAGGGGTGTGATATCCGTGAAGATCTCGGCAATGGGAATCGCCTGCACGAAATAGCCCTGCAGCCCGAAGATCCGGGTGAGCTCGTCGGTCTCCGCCTGGAACCGCGGTCCCGCCGCGGGTGTCGTATCGAGACTCAGGTCACGCTTGTAGGTGATGCTGAAGCTGTCAGGCGAGGACGCCGACCCAAGGTTCAGGAGCAGGGAGATCGCGGCGGAAAGGTCGTTCTGCTGGCTGAATCCGGTCGCGGTATAGTTGCTGCCGTTCGCGTCCGCCGATGCCGCAAGGCTCAGGCCAAACGGCGTCGCCGGCACGCCCGCGGAGAATGCGAGCTTTTCCGCCCGGGTGACGTCGCTCCCCTGCTCCCACGGCAGGAGCAGTGAGGCTTCCCGGACCCAGCGCGCGCCGTACCACTCGGGAGTCGCGGGGTACGGATAATCGTCCACAGCCTGTGAAAGCGAAAGCTGCGTCGTCGTTGTCAAAGGTGAAAATGGATTGAAGGTGAGCCCTGCCTGCCAGCTCTGGGTGAGCAGGCCGAAGTTGGCCACGTCGCCGGTCGCGGCATTCGCGGTCGCATCGACGGAGAGCCCGAGCAGGGAACCGCCGGTCAGCATGAGGGAATCCTCNNCCCTCATCGCGCACAAGAAGGTCGACGCTCGTCCGTGTCGCTGCGATGTCCGCATCAACGTGCGAACGTGATGAGACGTCGGATGCCTGGAGGGGGATGCCGTAGAGTGAAGCGAACCCCGCCGTTGCAAGCGACACATCCTGACGAAATGCAACGTTGGAGAGGAGCGGGACCTTGCCGATACCGAGAATTGTTCCGGGCACCTTGAACGAAAAGGTCCCCACGAATGCGGCGCCGAAGTCGGCGGCGGGATCCGTGCAGTAGATCTCGTCCAGATAGAAGAATCCTGTTCCCGACGTCGCGGGGACGTCGACCTGCAGGAAGGAAAGGCTCCCGTAGCCTGCGTCGAAGTTGTCCCATTTTCCGATCACCGTTCCGTCGACAAGGAGCTGGCCGCCATTCAGCGACGTGACCTTCAGCTCGTGCCAGCCCGGCGTGGTCGGTGTGTAATGCCATTTGATCCGCGGCTCGGCGACATTGACGGTGGAATCGGCGAAGGAGAACGTGTATTGCACACCCGTTGTCGGCGTGCGGAAATAGGTGATGAAGGTCTGGTACTGTATGCCCCCTGTTCCCTGCGGCACGAATCCCTTTATCGAAAATGCATTGGTGACAAGCGCCCCGACTCCCCACGCCGTTTCCAGCACTTCGTTCTGCTCCCCGCTGGGATGAAATAGCTTGTAGGTCGCGGGAAAAACGTCCTCCAGGCGCGACCCGGATCCGGGATCGTTTGCAGACAGGTACTCGGGTATCTGCCGCACGGAGATATGAGGGCGATCGGCAGAAACAGAGGCTTCCGGCCAGAATGGGGTCGCTTCCACCGAGATAGAGTCGAGGATGATGGATCCAGAGGCCCCGCCCGCGGACATGATGACGATCCGCACCGCGCGCGCGGCTGCGAGAGCCTGCCTGTAGGTATCTGTCAGCGCGAAAGTGGCTGTCGTCCAGTCCGCGCCCGGTGTCAGTGTGGGAAGAGGGAGCGTCACGATCCGATCCGAGTCCTCGAGGTCGAGAAGGCTGTTCGCGTTGCGGTCCTCAGAATCCTGGATCCCGTTTCCGACAAGATTTCCGTTCTGATCGTATTTCGCGCCGACTTTCAACGTGACCCCGTTTGCCTGATCGACGAAATCAAACCCGGCGTCCGCGGCTGAACCTTCGCTCTTCGGCGTCCCCGTGGCTGCGGCCGCGCCGTCAAGGTCTTCTGAAATACTCCCTATCTGGAGATACGCCGTCACTCCTGCTGTCTGTCCAAGGCCCCGCAGGCGTATCGAGATTGCCCTCGCGCTGGACAGGTCTACGTCGCCCCCCGCCGACACGGGTATCTGGGTGCCGACCCAGTCGCTGCCCTGCAGGGAATATTCCAGCACGAGACTCTTCGGGTTCTTGCTGGTTGCGTTGCCTGCCACGTCGTACGGTCCCATGCGGGAGCCATTTGCATATGGCTTCTGCCCTGGAGGCGGATTCGGAGCCGAGGCCCCATCCATGGGCTGGAGGGTTGCCCCACCCAGGGCTCCATAGACTCGATAGTCCCTGTAGTAAAGCTTCCCGCGGTTGGCGGGCGTTGGCGGCGTCCCTGGGAGCGGGACACCCAGCTGATCCGTCCACGCCTTCGGCGCACTCGCCGGGTATGCGAGCTCCTCCGCAAGATCGATGCTCGTCGAGCTCCCCTCCATGCCGAAAAGCCTGAGGGTGCCGGTTGTGTCCGGATTCGTATACGCCACGCCCGCCTGCACTGAATACGCTATCGGGCCCGAGGTCCCGTTTAGGCCAACCGCGGCGATCACGGTCCCTGACTTGGAATACGGCTCCTGTGAAAATGTCCAGGGGTTGGCGTTCCAACGCAGCCCCGCTGACAGGGTGAGTGCCGCCCAGTCGGCGAGAGGTATCTGGTCTTTCCAGGCAAAGAGGACGTCACCGCCGGTCGTTCCTGCCTCCGCCTTGCGGTACGTCACCTCGATGCGGTCCGTGGGAAGTATCGTCATGTCCATCGTGAGCTTGCCCGAAGCCGCGTCGACCTCGAACCGGTTTTCCGCAACGCCGTTCACCGTGACCTGCACGGAACCGGGCTCGATGTCTGCCTCAAGGGTAAAATCTGCGATCGGGGTCAGAAACTGGACGAGCAGATCGAAATCGAGCTTGCCGGCAAGGGCATCATGCTGCGGCCCGTAAAGAAGACCCAGGGTGTCGAAAGCGGCAAAAGGAAAGAAGTTCGCGTCGGTGGCCCGCAGACTCGCATTCTGCAGCGCCAGGAACCTTTTCTCGGTCGGAATGCTCTGAAAGAGGATATTCGTCGGGGCGACGGCCGTGGCGTCCTTCAGGTTGAATCGGTAGGAAATCTTTGACACATCCGCCGGCGGGGTGGCGGAAAAAGCGTACGAGTTGTCCATCTCGAAAGGCGAATTGTCGCCCGGCTCCCAGAGGAGGAGACAATTTCCCACGCCGGGAACGTTGACCTCCCGGTTGACCATGTCCTGGCCCAGATAGTTGACCAGGCCAAAACTGAAATTCATCGTCGAGGAGGGATCCCGGATGAGCCCGGTCGCGAACGGAAGGCCCCCGATCCCGATTGTCGGATCCCCAACGGCATAGCCGCCTTTCTTATAGAAGACAAGCACCCGGCCTTTGAGCGCATTACGCAGGGTGACAAGCCCCTGCACCGAGTCCAGCACGACATCGTTGTAGGTGCCCGGACGATACTTCCGCTGGTCCGATCCGGTCGAAGTGCCCGCGGGATCTTCAATCAACACAGTCAGTGTGCCCGTGTCGAGGCCCGTGTCGGGGAGAAAGAAAAACATTCCGCGGGTGTAAGAATCGATCCCGACCTCCTGCTCCGTAAGCTCATTCTTTCCAATGAAGGTCTTGCTTTTCTGCGCCGTCGGATCCCAGCGCAGGAGGAGGTCGTTCGTCGAAGAGCCTGAGACGAGCTCCGCGGAGGCACCCAGGGACCCCTTGGGCTGGTCCGGGATCTGGAGAAACGCGCTGGGGGCCATCGTGATGCCCTGCGTCCCCAGGATCACAGATTGCAGGACTTCTCCCGGCGCTCCTCGGTAGCCCATCTGCAGCGCGTTGTTGTCGAAGCTCCCGATCAGGGTGACATCGAGAAAGAACCTTTTCAATAAATTCAGGGACGCGGTGATATCGGGCGTCTGGCTGAAAAGAAATCCCAGTGTCAGGCCCGGGAAACC
>PMDT01000282.1 GCA_003154555.1 Spirochaetaceae bacterium | reverse complement strand
AGGTACAACCCGATGCCGGTCCCCCCTGTCCGCGAAACGCCGGGTCGGAAGAGCCGGTACAGGCTCTCATCAGGAATCCCACCGGCGGAGTCGCTCACCTCTATCATCGCCGTCCCATCCCGGCTACTGGCTCGAATGGACACAAGGTTGGGCCCGAAAGCGGCGGAACCACGATAGGCATCGGCCGCATTGCGCAGGAGGTTCAGGAGCACCAGCTCAAGGTCGGAACGGCGGGCGCGGAACATGACGTCAGGGTCGAGCGCGGAAACGATGGCGACCGACAGCGGGCGGAACGCCGCCTGGCACATGCGGATCAGCCGGCCAAGGTCGCGGGCCGCGTCGATGAGACAGGGCGATTCATCACCCGACGCCGCGATCCTTTCCAGCACATCGACGGCGGAGTCGCGCGCCACCCGGCTGTGATCGATGATGAGGCGCAGGCATTCGTCCTTGCCGCCCGGGTCGGGATGAGAGAGGCCATGCTGGGCGGCCGCGTTCACGTTGGAAAGGGTGTTTTTGAACTCGTGCGCCGCCCCTGCGGCAAGCAGCCCCGAGCCGATGAGCCTGTTCTGAATGGAGAGGGTGGCTTCGCTTGCCAGGAGACGCGTGGAGAGAGCACCGGCGATATCGTGCGGCTCCGCCGCGGGGAGCGCACCGCCCCAGCCCGGACGCTGTGGATAGCCCTGCTGGAAGACAAGCCACCCGCTGCAACCTGCCAGCAGGAGCACTACTGTCGATGACAGGTGAAGGGGATTCCTCCCCGCGGCGAACAGGACAACGTCAACGGCGCCCGTCGCCAGCCATGCGGCCCCGCTGAGAAAAACGATCAGCGCGGCTGCCGTCCCTTTTTTTCGATGGAGACGCAGAAGAAGCCCCAGCGGCAGGGCTGAAAGTATCAGGAGACCGAAGGCGGTCAAGGAGAGAAAGGGCACCGTGCCGGCAAAGCCCATCCCCGCGGTCAACACGAGGAGCCCGACGAATGCGGCGCTCGCCGCCGACCAGGGCATGAGCCAGGGCATTCGCATCGCCCGCAGGAGAAAGCCTGCCCCCGCCCACGAGGCGACGGTGAGAACGATCGCACGCACGAAACCGGTCGATGGGATGATTTCAGCCGCCGCGAGGGCCGCGCAGAAAATGCAGAGCAGGACGTGTTCCCCGCGGACGATGCTCGCACGGGCGCGAACGATCACCAGAAGCACCTGGGCGGCGAGGAGAAAGCAGACACCGGCCTTCAGGGACGTCGCACCGACGGACCACAGCGTCACCGACATTTCGATCTGCACATTCTGAAGCGAATTGTAAGACCGCGCTCCGGGCGGGTCAAGGACACCGCCATCGCGGTACCCCGTGGCATTTTCGCGGCGCTACTGCTGCTTTAAGTCGGAGAGGGGTATGGGTCGAGGCGCGGCGTCTTCCCCGTTCGCGGCGGCGAGCTCTTTGAGGAGCTCGCGGGTCTTTGCGTTGATCTTCGTGGGCACGCGCACGATGCACTTGATGTACATATCGCCGCGCCTGCTGGTGGAATGCAGCTCGGGTATTCCCTCACCTCGGATCCGGAGGATACGGCCATTCTGCGTGCCGGCGGGAACGCTGATCTTGACCGTCTTGTCATCGAGGGTCGGGATCTGGATATCGGCACCAAGCGCGGCTTGCGTGATGGAGATGGGAATGGCGCAATAGACGTCCTTGCCGTCCCGCTCGAAGCAATCATGCGGCTGCACCTTCAGGAACACGTACAGGTCGCCGTCGTGGCTTCCGTTTGCACCTGCGTCCCCCTGGCCGGCCAGGCTCAGGCGTTTCCCGTCCTCGATGCCGGCAGGGATGGTGATCGTGATCGTGCGGGTTTTGCGCAGCGTGCCGACCCCGCGGCATTCGGAGCAGGGTCGTTCGATGATCTCCCCTTCCCCGTTGCAGCTTGGACACGTCGAAGCGATGGAAAAAAAGCCGGAGTTGCGCCGCACCTGCCCGGACCCACCGCAAGTGGGACACAGCTTGCGCCCGCTGCCCTTGTCCGCGCCGGTGCCCTTGCAGACGTCGCAGCGCTCCGCGCGGGCGTAGGTGACCTCTTTTTTAACGCCGAATGCGGCCTCCAGGAAACCGATCTCCATGTCGTAACGCAGATCGGATCCCCGCTGCCCGTTGCCGCGGCCTCCCGATCGCCGGCGCTGCCCGCCGCCGCCAAAGAAGGAATCGAAGATGCCGCTGACGTCCCCGAAGATGTCTTCAAATCCCTGGAAGATGGACGAGAAGTCCTGCGCGGTGGGCTGGCCCATGCCTTTGAGGCCGGCCATTCCGTACTGATCGTACGCCTGTCGCTTGCGCTCGTCCGCGAGGATCTCGTAGGCCTCAGTGGCCTCCTTGAACTTTTCCTCCGCGTCCTTGCTCTCCGGGTTGCGGTCCGGGTGATGCTTGATGGCGAGCTGCCGGTAGGCCTTTTTTATCTCTTCACGGGATGCGCCCTTCTGGACGCCGAGCACTTCGTAAAAATCTCTCTTTGCCATCGATTACTCGACCACCTCGTAGTCGACGTCATCACCGCGCCCGGTGCCGTCCTTGCGGGCGCCGCGCTTCTGCTTCTCCGCGCCGCCGCTCGCGCCGTTCTGCTGCCCGGGGCTCGGTGTTGCGGCCGCCTGTGGCTCCTTGTACACCTCTTCCGCGAGCACATAAGCGGCATGCTGGAGCGCATCCATGCGGCCCTTGATGAGGCCCGGGTCTTCCGATTGCAGCGCGGCGCGCAGCTCAGCCGCCGCCGATTCTATCGCTTCCCTGTCCGCCGCGCGCGCCTTCTCTCCGAGGTCCCGGAGGGATTTTTCCGTTGCGTATAAGAGCGAGTCGGCGGCATTGCGCATCTCGGCGCGCTCCCGTTCCCGGCGGTCTTCCGCGGCGTGCGACTCCGCCTCTTTCACCATGCGCTTGATCTCGTCCTCAGACAGGCCCGATGAGCTTTCGATGCGGATCTTCTGTT
>PMDT01000186.1 GCA_003154555.1 Spirochaetaceae bacterium | reverse complement strand
TGGACGCATCCATCCTTGCCGGTTTCCCCGGCACCATCTCCTCCTCGTGGCAGCAGGCGGGCAGGGCGGGCAGGCGGAACACCGTGTCCCTTTCCATCCTCGTTGCCTCATCCTCTGCCACGGACCAGTTCGTCATCCAGCATCCCGAGTACTTTTTCTCGCGGTCACCGGAGAACGGGTACATCGACCCGGGCAACATCTTCATCCAGACCGACCAGCTCAAGTGCGCCGTCTTCGAGCTTCCCTTTGAGGAGGGGGAGACATTCGGCGACGACACGGCGGACGTGCTGGGCTATCTCGCGGAAAAGGGCGTCATCCGCCACGCGGGAGAGAAGTGGTACTGGGCGGACCGCTCCTACCCGGCGGAGAACGTTTCCCTGCGCACCTCCACGCCGGAGAACGTGGTGATTGTCGACACGACAAAGGGGCGGGACCAGATTATTGGTGAGATGGACATGCCGTCGGCAAAGCTCCTGGTCTTCGACCACGCCATCTACATCCACCTCGGCGACCAGTACGTGGTGAAGCAGCTGGACCTGGAGAACCGGCGCTGCTTTGTTGAAGAGACGGACACTGACTACTGGACGGACTCCATCGTGAAGACCGACATCAAGGTGCTCACGGAGGACGAGGAGCAGAAGACATCGGGCATCCGCGCGGTGCTCGGCGACATTCTCGTGCGCACGCAGGCAACCAAGTNNTCAAGAAGCTGAAGTACCACACGAATGAAAACGTCGGCTATGGCGACATCACGCTGCCCCCGGATGAGATGCACACACGATCCGCGATGATCCTCTTCGACCAGCCGACGGAAGCAGGGAGGCGCTTTACCGCGCTCACCGACACGGAGCAGGGCGTGGTGATCCAGCGCCTGGGTGTGCTGCTGCGCACCGTGGCGCCGGTTTTCCTGCTCTGCGATCCAAGGGACCTCGGCGTGTCGGAGCGCGTGCGCGATCCCCACTTCGAGTCCCCCTGCCTCTACGTCTACGACCAGTACCCCGGCGGCATCGGTCTTTCCGAGGGATTCCTCCGCAACCTCCCGGCCATCATCCGCGGCGCGCAGGGAGTCGTGGATGCCTGCCCGTGCGCGGACGGCTGCCCGTCCTGCATCGGCGCACCTGATGCGCCTCCCGCACCGGCGGGTGCCGTCCCGGGCCCGGCCGCGGGGGCGGAGGCAGTCGTCATCCAGGCGAGCATGGTGAACGCAAAGCAGTCTGTCCGCGCATTCCTCTCCGCCTGGGCGGCCGCCCTGGAGGGCTGATGCCGCAGGACCCGACGCGGCCCTCCGACACAGGCGGGGGCATCACTCGCACGCGCAGGCGCATCGATTTCCTGCGCCCTTCGGGGGGGACCACCGATCGCGCGCCCGCCCGGCAGGCTTTCTCCGGCACCGATCCGCGCTTCCCCGGCTGGAAAAGGGAGGGGGAGTTCCTCTACCGTCGCCGGCAGTATTTCGAGGGCTACGGCGTGGAGGCGTGGCGAGAGCCCTTTTCACCCGAGGCAGACTCCGGCGATCAGCTCGTCTTCTATGACACGGAGACCACCGGCATCTCCGGGGGGGCGGGCACCGTCATCTTCCTGTTCGGCGCCGCCTGGTGCGAAGGCCGGGACCTCGCGGTGGAGCAGCTCTTTCTTTCCGATTTCCCCGGGGAGCCGGAGTTCCTGCTCGCCGTGCGCGACCTCCTTGCCCGCTACCGCGCATTCGTCTCGTACAACGGAAAGACGTTCGACAGCCGCCTGCTGTCGACACGCTTCCTCATGAACCGCATGTCGTGGGAGCCCGGTCCGCAGGTGGACCTGCTCCACCACGCCCGGCGCCTCTGGAAATCGATCACGGGGGATTGCAGCCTCACGTCGATAGAACGCACGGTGCTGGGCTTCAATCGGGAGCTGGACGTCGACGGCGCCGATATCCCGCTGATCTGGCTGGAGTTCCTCCGCACGGGGAGGCCGGGGACGCTCCCGGTCGTCTTCGATCACAACGTGATGGACATCTCATCCCTTGCGCGGCTCTACGGCCTCATCGGACGCCTGTTCGACGGCGACCTGTCGTCGGCCCGGATCGACGAAAAGGCGTTCGGGAGCTGGCTCCTCAGGAACGGGCAGGACGCGGGCGCCGACGTTCTTCGCAATTCTTTTCACGCCGGGAACAACGAGGCGGGCATCGAGCTTGGCTTCCACCACAAGCGGCTGCGCAACTGGGATCGGGCGGCGGAGGTGTGGGCGGAGATCCTTTCCCGCTCCCGCAGTCTGACCGCGGCCGTGGAGCTTGCGAAGTATCACGAGCACCGTGTGCGCCGGCCGGAGGAGGCGTTGCGCACGGTGGAGCTCGTCCTGTCGTGGAACCTGCCGCTGGATGGTCGCACGCGGCAGGAGATTCTGAAGCGCCGCGCGCGCCTGCTTCGCAAGACCCCGGGGACCGGGCGCGCGGACGACTGACGGTTTCTACAGCCCGTAGTAGCTGATCAGGTAGTCGTTCACNNGTGAACACGCTGCGCAGAAGCTCCGCCACCGCGAGACCGCCCAGGCCCTTGCCGCGTTCCGACGGAACCGTGTAGACACCGCCGATCTGGTCCACGCCGTACCCCCGGGCATTCGTCGCGGCCTTTGCCGTCATCGTGCCGTCCCGTTCCACGACGTAGACGAGCTGCTCCTTGAGGGAGGTCCTCAGGAGCTTCATGCACTGTGCGTCACTGAAATGCGAAGGTGCGATGACGACCTCTTCCAGCTCGTAGCCCCTCTGCAGGGGAAACATCTCCTCCGCGTCAAAGGGATCGGCCTGGCGGACCGTGATGCCGGGCAGGGAGGAGGGAATGAGCGGCCGCAGCGCGCTCCGCGGCAGCGTCATCAGGAAGTACTCGATGCGGTTGGTCGGAGGAAGCGGCAGCGCCGCCTCGATTGCCCGTACGCCCTTGCCGACCCCCATGATGGAGTGCACCATGGGCCGCAGATCGAGGACAAGATTCGTGAGCTCGCCGAGGTCCTCATCCACGTCGGTGAGCGCCGGCAGGAGAAGACCCCCGGTCGTGAAGAGGAAGCAGCCGTTCACCACGCCGTCCCCGGCGCTGCGGCAGTAGACTTCCCATCCCCGTGATGCGGACCGCAGCCGGGAAGTGAAAGGGACGTAAAGCGCCTCATCACGCAAGAGGAAATCGTGGATGGCGGTGAAGTCCTTGCGCGCGGCGGGTCGCCAGCTCATTGCAGCGCCGCGAGGGTGAAATGTATCGGGAGGACGCCCGTGGCGACATAATCTCCGGCAATCACGCCGAAGCCGGCGCGGAAAGAGTCGTGACCCGTGCCGTACACCGCAACGGCAGTCTCCACCCAGGGCACGTCGGTGAGGTACACAGGGCTGAGCGTGGAAATCACGATTACTTTTCGCGCGATCCCCGAAAGGTCTTTCAGGACGTCGAGGCTGTTGTAGTTTGCGATGCAGAAGATGACCGTGTCATAGCCCGCGGCGCGCGCGCGCACTTCCGCCCTGTCCTCCGGCCGCGCGTGGTAGAAGGGATCATAGTTGAAAAGAAGCGTATCCGCCGACGGGTAGCGGCGTTTTCCTTCGGCGAGGAACTCGTTGTACTGGCCGACCAGCAGGATGCGCGCGCGCGCCGCGGGCCGAAAGGGGATGGCCGTGCCGGAAATCAGCGTCACCGCCCGCGCGGAAAGCTGGGCGAAGAAATCACTCGCCCCCGGGGCAGGCACCTTCTGGAGAACGACCGCGGGATCGGGAGAGACGGGAACGTGCGGCGCGCGGAAGTAGCGCAGCTTCGCCTCCAGGATGCGTGCCGCGGATTCGGTCACGTCCTTGCGAAAGGCTGCGTCGTTTTTCACTGCGGCGTCAAGTGACTTCCACGTTTCTTCCTGCACTGTCAGCGTGTGGGACACGAGCACCATGTCGTTACCGGCCTCCAGGGCCTGCTTGCAGGCTTGTGCAGTATCGAGTCCGTTGGCAAGCACCCCCTGCATTTCCATGTCGTCCGTGATGATCAATCCTTTGAATCCGAGCCGGTCGCGGAGCACGGTGCGCAGGAAAAAAGAGGAAAGGGACGCGGGGGTGTCGTCCCCGAGGATGCGCGGGAACGCAAGATGCCCGGTCATCACGGCAGGGATGCCTTCGCGTATCAGCATGCGGTAGGGAATCAGGTCCCTGTCCAGGAGCTGGTCGAGACTGACGTCGATCTTCGGCAGGTGACCGTGCGAGTCCTGGTCCGCGGAGCCGTGCCCGGGGAAATGCTTGGCCACGCAGAGCACGCCGGCATCCTTCATGCCGCGCGCGTACGCCGCGGAGAGGAGGCCCGTTTCCGACGGGTCGGAACCGAACGAGCGCGGACCGATCACCGTGGCTTCGGGATTGGAATACACGTCGGCTGTCGGCGCGAAGTCCATGTTGATGCCCAGCGCCGCGAGCTCGCCGCCGAGATAGTAGCCTGTCCGGTAGGCGTCGCCCGGGGCTCCCGCTGCGCCGACGGCGAGATTCCCGGGCGACACGGATGTCTCACCGCGTATCTGCCGCACCCATCCGCCCTCCTGGTCCGTGGCGACGAAAAGGGGGATGGCGAAGCGATTCTTCGCCGCGAGCTTCTGCATCGAGGCGACGTCACGTGCGAGCGAGCTGAGATCCGAAACGTTGCGCGGAAAGATCTTGATGCCGCCGATGGCACCCGCGCCGACCCAGTGCAGGATGTCGGGCGGAGTTCCTTTTCCCTGCCAGCCGAAAAAGAGCACCTGGCCCAGGAGCTCTTCAGTCGTCATGGCCGCGGTGATCCGGCCTGCCAGCTCCGCGGCGTCTGCCGGGTCTGTAAAGCTGAGCGCCGCCAGCGGAAGCGCGCTCGCTATCAGCATGCCGCAGAGAACGGCTGCGAGACGCCACGAAGTCTTCACCGGGAAAAATTCCAATCGTCGCGGGAATACTTTTCCGCGAGGATGCGATCCGCCGCCGAGGACTCTGCGGGCAGGAGAGCGGAGTCTTCCGCGCCGATCTCTTCCCGAAATGCACGGGCGAAAGCGTCACGAAGCTCTTCGAAGCTCACCGCCCGGCNNCGGGTCGTCATCTGCGCGCTGCCGATCAGCTTGCGGCCGGCAATGCCCGCGATTTCGAACTCGCCCGCGGAGCCGAAGCAGTCGGGGTTGTGGATGTCGCCCTGCTGTGCCGCGTTGATCGTGCCGGTAATCCCGAGGTTTGCCAGGCCGCGGACGAGGATCCGCGCGATGAACATGTAGACCTCGCGCTTCCGTGTGCCGCGCGGAAGTGATCCGCTCTCCGCCTTGGGCAGGGCGACGGAGTAGGTAAGCTCGGCATCGTGGAGCACGGCGTGGCCTCCCGTGGGTCGTCGCACGAGCGTCACGCCGTCCTCCGCGAGCCGGTCATCGGCCACCAGCCCCTTCACGCGCTGGAATCTGCCCAGTGAAAGTGTTGCCGGAAAGAAGCCGTACAGACGCACCACGGGCGGGCTGTCGCCATTGCCCACTGCTTCCGCAAGCGCCTCGTCAACGGCCATGTCCAGGCGTCCTTCCATGCGCGGGTGAATGATGAGACGGAATTTCGCGTCGCGGGCAACTACCGCGTCGGGGCCGCTCCGTCCGGGACCGGAGGCGGAGCTCAATTGTACTCTTCCCCCTTCAGCTCATCGATGTACTGCCCGGCGGCGTGCGCCGCGATTGAGCCTTCCGCCGCGGCCACCACGAGCTGGCGGAACGGGCTTGCCCGCACGTCGCCGACGGCGTAGAAGCCCGGCACGCCGGTTTCCATGCGCTGGTTGGTCTCGATGTAGCCCACGTCGTCACGCTTGACGCCCAGGGGTACCGCGAGGCTGCTCTTGGGGTCGGAGCCGATGAAGATGAACACCGCGGCCACGTCCTCCGCGCATTCCCTGTTCGTCGCATTGTTGAAGAGCTGCACCCGGGACACCGTGGGCGAGCCCTCGATCCTTATCAGCTCGGTGTTGAATCGCACCTCGATCTTCGTGTTGGCGAGCACCCGGGAGGCGAGCGACTTCTGCGCGCGGAACTTTTCCTTGCGATGGATCATGAGCACCCCCGAGGCGAGATGGGCGAGATACATCGCCTCATCACAGGCAGCGTCCCCGCCGCCCACGACGAGCATGCGCCTGGCCTTGAAGAACGGACCGTCGCACGTGGCGCAGTAGGAGACCCCGTGGCCCGCGAGCTCCGCCTCTCCCGTCACGCCGAGGCTGCGATGGACCGCGCCCGTGGCAAGGATCACCGCCAGGGAGGTGAGGGGGCCCTGGTCCGTTTCCACCGTGAACACGTGATCCCTGGCCTTGATGGAAAGAACCGAGGCATTTGCGAACTCGGCGCCGAATCGCCGGGCCTGATTCTCCATTTTCTGCGTGAAATCGAAGCCGCTGATGGGCTCGGGGAATCCCGGGTAGTTCTCCAGCCCTTCAATGAGGAGCGCCTGGCCTCCCGAAGCCATTTCGTCCAGGACGAGCGTGCGCAGGTTTCCCCTCGCCCCGTACTGGGCCGCAGAAAGGCCTGCCCCGCCGGCTCCGATGATGATCAGGTCGCGATCCGTGGTCATAAATCCTCCGGACAGAAGATAGCAGATTGATGCTCTCATGGGAAGAAAAGTTCTACCGACATTGATGGTAGGAAGGAAGAAGAAGCGCATGGAGATGGATGAGCCGACGAATGCCCTCGTGCGGACCCTGAAGGACCGCATGGACAGGGAGGCGGAGCTTTTTGCCGAGCTTTCACGCGAGGTGGAGCACCTGCGGGAATCCTTCCACAAGAAGGACTGGGGGCCCAGCCTGGCGATCACGGAAAGCATCGGGCGCTTTGCCCGGACGATCGAGGACGCGGATGCCGCGCGGGACAGCCAGTTCGAGTCGCTGCGGGATTCCCTGGACCTGCCGCGGGAGACCACCATGTCGGGCATCCTGCCTCACCTCGGCGACGAGCCCCGGGCGGGGCTGGAGGACAGCTGGAGGGCCCTGCGGATGTCCGTCCTGCGCCTGAAGACCGCCACGGGACGGCTGCGTTACTCCGCGGAGACCCTGGCCGATGCCCTCAACAAGATCCTGGAAGAGGTGTTCCCCTACCGCAAGGGAAAGATCTATTCGCGCAAAGGCAGGCCGACGAGCGTCGGCGGTGCCGTCCTGGTCGACCGGAAGCTGTAGGAGGGAATCGTGCAATCCACATTCGGCCCCATCGAGATGGGAAAGCGCGGCCTGGTCGCCACCACGGAGGGGCTGCAGACCGTCGGCCACAACATGTCCAACGCGTCGGTGGAAGGGTACAGCAGGCAGCGCGTGGAGATGGCCGCCACCTCCCCGCTCTATGCGCCCGAGTTGAACCGCGAGGAGACGCCCGGGCAGATCGGCCAGGGCGTGGACGTGGTCCGCATCGAGCGCATCAAGGACATGCTCCTGGAAGGGCGTATCGATGCCCAGCAGAACGTGCAGGGCTACTGGGACTCCCGCGACAAGTATGTGCTCATGATGGAGCAGGTCTACAACGAGCCCACCGAGCATTCGGTGCGCGCGCTCATGGATGAGTTCTGGGGCTCCTGGCAGGACCTCTCCCTGAACCCGACGGAGCTGGCCTCGCGCCGATCCGTCCTGGAAAAGGGAAGCGCCCTGGTGGACGGCATTCACGACCGCTACCAGCGCCTGAAGTCGATCCGCGACATGGTGGAAGGCGACGTGCAGGGCACGGTGAAGCAGGTCAACGCCATCACCACCCAGATCGCCGACCTGAACAAGGACATCGTCAAGTCCCAGGCCCTCGGGGACAATCCCAATGACCTCCTGGACCGCCGCGACATCCTCGTGGGCCAGCTCTCTTCGCTCATCGACATTTCGGTCCGGACCAATGACCCCGCGGGCGAGTTCGTCGTTGCCACGGGCGGCATGCATCTCGTGCAGGGCGGCCACCACGAAGAGATCGCGCTGCAGGCCGACAAGACCAACGAGGGGTATTCCGTTCCCGTCTGGGACGACACGCGTCAGCCCGTTGGCGTCCGCGGCGGCAAGCTTGCGGCACTCCTGGAGCTGCGCGACGGGGATGCCCGGCAGGAGATCCAGAGCCTCGACCTCCTGGCCGTGAACTTCACTGACCTTGTGAACGAGGTGCATCGCCAGGGCTATGGCCTGGACGGCAAGCAGGGCGGCGACTTCTTCGTGCAGAGGCCTTTCGTCACCAACGTCGCGGGCAACTATGATTCAAAGGGCGACGGCGTCATCGACTCCACATGGGTCTTCAGGATCACCGGCAGCAACGTCCTGAAACCAAAGGAGCAGATCGGGCTTGCCGGTACGATCACGCTTCCCGGCCAGGAAGGCGACGTGAAGGTCGACTATCGCCCCACGGACACCGTGGAAGACCTCATCACGCGCATCAACCTCTCGGGCGCCGAGGTGGTTGCCCGTTTGAATGCCGAGGGCAAGCTTTCCCTGAAAGCAACCCCGGCGGCGGACAAGGCAAACCCTGATTTCGTCATCCGCGGCCTCGAAGACTCCGGCCAGTTCCTTGTCGGGTACAGCGGCATCCTCAACGCCACCGGCGCGGCAGGGGCCTACACGTGGCGGACGCCCAACGCCGTCCAGGCTCTGCGCACCGCGCAGGGAACCGACTTCGCCGTGGCGCCCCTGAACCACCCGGCAGGCTGGATCGAGGTGAACCCCGTGCTCCAGCAGAACCCGGGATCCATCGCTGCCGCATCCGGCGTCGACGGCTCGGCAGGCATCGGCGACGGAACCGCCGCACTTGCCATTGCGCAGCTTCGCACGACACCCGTCATGGTGGGTGCGACCTCCACGTTCGACAGCTACTTCGCCGACCGCGTCGCCGGCATCGGCCTCAAGGGCGAGGAAGCAAACCGCAGCCTCGACACGGCGAAGCTCGTGATGAAGGACCTCACCGACCTTCGGGAGTCGATTTCCGGCGTGAACGTGGACGAGGAGCTCACGACCATGCTCACCTACCAGAACGGGTACGCCGCCATCGCGCGATTCGTGACGACATTCAATGGTCTCCTCGACACCATCATCAACAGAATGGGCGTCTGAGGAGGGGAGAAGATATGAAGAGAATCAGCTCACAAATGCCGACGTACGACAGCAACTACTACATGACGCTCCGGGAGTTCGACATGAACCAGATGTCGAACAAAATCGGGGCGCAGTCGAAGATCAAGGACCTGCGTGATGATCCGCTCGCCGCGGCGCGTTCGACCCGCTTCCAGTCGGAGTCCGCGCGCATGCTCCGCTACGACAAGAACATCGAGAGCGTCCGAAACACACTTTCCAGCGCGGAGGGGAACCTCCGCAGCGGCATGGACATCATGCAGCGCATCCGGGAGCTCGCCGTGCAGGGAGCCAATGGCACCCTCGATGCCACCCAGATGGGCTACATCGGCGACGAGGTGAACCAGCTTCTCGACGAGCTGCTCACCATCGCAAACGCCAAGGACCAGAGCGGCAACTCGCTCTTTGCCGGCACGCTGTCAAAGACCACCCCGTTCCGCACGACGGACGGGCGGGTCCCCGGCGGGAGCGGCGACATGGTCGCGTCGGTGGACTACCTCGGCAATATCGGCACGAGCAGCGCGGAGATCTCGGAAGGCTCGAAGGTTGGCATCAACATCCCCGGCAATATCGCCTTCTGGGCCGAGCAGCAGCAGATATACTCCACCGTTGACGCGAGCCAGTACCGCGTCCAGACGGCATCGACCATCCGCGTCGACGGGGCCGAGATCCACCTTGCCCCGGGCGACACCGTTTCCGCCATCGCCGCGAAGATCAACGATGCCAATGCCCCGCTCAAAGCGACCGTGGACACCGTCACCAACGCCCTGGTGCTGCAGACGACCATCCCGCACCAGATCTGGGCAGAAGACCTGGGCGGGGGCACCGTGCTGCAGGATCTCGGCATCATCGCGCCGGGGGCGAATCGACCTCCGCTGAACGTCTCTTCCAGTGCACGGGTGTTCGGGGGATCGATGTTCGACATGGTCATCAGCCTCCGCAACGACCTCTACGAGGGCTCGACGGAGAAGGTCGGCGGCGCAGGGCTCCGCGGCATCGATAACGCGCTGTCGAACCTCGCGGGGGTGATCGGGGCGCTTGGCGCGCGCGATTCGCGCCTGGAGACCGTTTCCCGACGGCTCGAATACCAGCAGCCCGAGATGGTGCGTTTCGATTCCCAGGAGCGCGACCTGGACATGGCCGACGCCATCACGCAGCTGCGGACCCTGGAGACGACGCACGAGGCGGCGCTCTCCGCAACCGCGCGCGTGCTGAACAGGCCGAAGCTGCTTGATTTCCTGAGGTAGGTCATGAAGGTACGCACGAAGCCTTACGGAGAGATCGAGATCGAGGACCGCCGGCGGATCAGTTTTCCCCGCGGGCTGTTCGGTTTCGAGGATCTCCGCGATTTTGCGCTCCTGGACGCCGAGCAACAGCCCTTCTTCTGGCTGCAGTCGCTCGAACGGGTGGAGGTCGCCTTCGTCCTGATCGATCCGCACTTCTTCCGTCCGGACTACACCCCGGACGTCGATCCCGTGGAGCTCGAGGAGCTCTCCCTTTCTTCCGCCGAGGATGCGCTTGTCTTCGCCATCGTCACGATCCCGTCGACCGCCCAACGCATGACGGCGAATCTCCAGGGCCCCCTCATCCTTAACCGCACGACACATGTCGGACGGCAGTACATCAGCCTCAATCCGCGCTGGGGTGTTCGCCACGTCATCCAGGACGAGCTTGCGGCAGCCCGAGAGGGAGCCTCATGCTGATCCTTGCGCGCCGTGTCGGCGAAAGCATCATGATCGGGGACCAGGTGGAGATCTCCGTGGTCGACATCAAGGGCGACCAGGTGAAGATGGGGATCAAGGCGCCGCCGCAGGTCAAGGTCTATCGCAAGGAAGTCTACGTTGCGATCCAGGAAGAAAACCGCGCCGCCGCATCGGCGGCTCCGCAGGATCTTCCCCGCCTGGAGGGCCTTCTTCCGCCGGGTGCCTCTACTGCGCGTCCGCCAGATCGCTGAAAATAGCCCGGAAGCCTTCGGAAACCTGCAGGAATCGATCGATGAGAGCGGGATCGAAGTGCGTCCCCCGCTCTCCCGTCATATTTTTCACCGCCGCGTCGTGCGTGTAGGGATCCTTGTACGTGCGGCGCATGCGCAGCGCATCATAAACGTCGGCCACGGCAACGATTCTTGCGGGCAGGGGAATGAGGTCCTGGCTGAGCCCGTGCGGGTAGCCTGTCCCGTCCCAGCGCTCGTGATGACGCAGCGCGATCTCCCGCGCCATGGGATTGGGATACGTGGAGAGGATGTACGCGCCGTTGGTCGTGTGCTGCTTCATCACGTCCCATTCCCACGCCTCGAGCTGGCCCGCCTTGTTCAGGATATCGTCGGGCGTCCCGATCTTGCCGACGTCGTGGAGCGCCGCCACCAGGCCGATGCTCTCCACGAACTCGCGGTCGACCCCCTTGGCCCCCTGCGCAAGCAAATCCTGCGCCAGCACGCGCGCATAACGGTTGACGCGCTCGATGTGGTTGCCGGTGTCGTTGTCCTTCAGCCGCGCCGCGCCCAGCAGGCTCGTGAATGTGCTCTGCAGGAGCTGGCGGTGCTCGTCGGTCATGTCGAGGCATACCGCGCTGTACGCGCGCGGCGGCGCGCCCTGGGGAACTTCCAGGGGCATGATCCAGACCTTGGAAACGGTGAGGAGCTGGTCCATGCCGATTTTTTCGACCTTGCCGCGCCATTCGTAGCCTGCGGCAGGTGAGAGCACGGCGCGGAAAAGCTCCGCGCTCTTTGCCTCGTTGAATGACGGCGCGAAGAACTGGGTGAAGTAGACGCCTGTAATCTGGGGGTCGCAGCCGAACATGTTGCAGAATGCGGTGTTCGCTTCGAGGATGCGCAGGCTCCGATCCAGGTAGAGGCCGGGGATTGTCTCGTTCAAGTGGCAGCTCTTCCAGACCGCGAACTCCGCGAGATCGCCGCGTTCCGTTGGCGTGGCCGCCTGCGCATCGAGCTGATCGAGCGACTCCAGCTCCTGAAGCTCGGCGCCGGTGTCGATCGCCTCCACGACCTCGTCCACTTCCTCCGCCTCCTGCGGCACGCGGTCNNAGCGGCTGGAGAATTCCATCGCCTGCCCCTTTTACGCGGTATTCCGCCATGCCCAGCCGCAGGAGCGCGCGCGGGTCAAGAAAGTCCACCGCGGGCATGCCCTGCCAGGCTGCCGGCAGGAGGGCGCGGATACGAAGCGCGTCGGGCCCGGCCAGCATCGGCGCGCGCGCGTCGGCGATGAGGACCGCGAGGTCACCGGGTGAAATATCGCGGTAGTCTCCTTCGCGCGTGCCCGCCCGATAGAGCGCCGTGTAGATCCGTCCCTTGCGCGCGTCGATCACGGGAAAGACGTCCCCGTCGCGTTCCCCCCACGGCAGGGCCATGGCATCGAGGGTCGAAACGCCGACAACCGGGATGCCGCGCGCCTGCCCGATGCCCATCGCCGTTGCCAGTCCGATGCGTATGCCGGTGAAAGATCCCGGCCCGAGCGAGCAGACGATGAGCTCCAGGTCCGCGGCGGCAAGCCCGAGGTGCGCCAGGAGCGCGTCCGCCTGCGGCAGGAGGGCGGGGGAGTGTTGAAGTCCCCGGTTTACGCAGAGCGTCGCCCAGGTCTCTCCTGACTGCGCGCTCAGCGCGAGCACCTCGGTGGCGGTATCGATTGCAAGCACGTTCACGACAGCGCTTCTCATTTTGCGCCTTCACCTGGCGCGCGCGCGGAGACCTCTTCCGTACGGATGTCGCGCTCTCCGTTGGTGATCATCGACAATGTGACCCGGAGGTAGGGTCTCGGGATGGCGAGAGCGGGCAAAAGCTTCTCCCCCCATTCCACCAGCACGAAGCCGCTGCCGCCGAGGATGTCTTCCAGGCCGAGGTTTTCCATCTGGTCGCGGCCCTCGATGCGATACAGGTCGACGTGGTGGAGCGTGCCGGCATGACCGCGATACTCCGAGATGATCGTGTACGTGGGGCTGATGACGGGATCCTGGACGCCGAGGCCCTTCGCGATGCCTTTCGCCATCACCGTCTTGCCCGCGCCCAGGGGACCGACGAGCAGCGCGGCGACCCCGTCAGGATACTCCTCTGCCATGAGCGCGCCCAGGCGCTCGCCGGCCTCCAGCGTCTGCTCCGCGCTCACGCTGCGAAACGATTGCGGCCAGGCACGGAGGGAGCGGTCGTTTCGTTCAGGGGCATTCGCGCTCACCATTCCAGCGTAGTGCAAAGTCCGGTCAGGGTCAACGCGGAGGCAGCGGGCAGCGTCGGCCGCCGCGTCACGAGCGGGTGGGAAAGCGCGGCCTGTCCGTGGGAACGCTGCCACGCCCGGGAATCGCACGGTCCAGCTGCTGCCGCGCCTGGGCGACAGTCGCGGGCCTGCTGAAGTCATAGACGAACTCGCTGATGCGGTTGAGGTACTGGCGCGTGACGCGCGTGAACATGATGTGCATGATGCCGCCCCGGCCCTTCTGCCGATGGATGTGCATGACTTTGCCGAATGCGCGTATGGGGGCCTTCTTGTCGATGTCGAACTCGACCATCACGAGCTTGCCCTTTTCGAACGGGCTGAGCGCCTGGATGGCACAGCCGCCCGCGGAGAGATCCACGACTGTGCCCAGCGTACGCATGTTCTGCTCCACGGACGCCTTGCGCTCCGCTTTTCTCCCCGAGCCTGTCTCGACGATCTTGATGGGATAATAGAAACAGGCGCGCATGATCTCCCGCCGCCGGCTGCGCCGCCGCTGCTCGCGCCGCAGCGTCTTGGAATGCTGGATCAGCACGCTGGAGATGCCTTTTACCGTGTCGTAGCCAAGCACCTTGGAAATGAATGTGTAGCCGGCGTCGTTGTCGCGCCAGAAATAGACGGCCACCTTCGTGCCGCGCGCCCAGCGCATATCCGTGCCCGTGGGCTGGGCGGGCGTGGAGACGGTGAGGAAATCCTTCATGTTGGAGATGACCTTGCTGGAAAACTGCCCGCCGGTTTCCGGCCGCAGGGAGAGGAGCTGGCCGGGCTTCAGGAAGTTCGTCGAACGCAGGACGGCGCCCCGCCGNNGCATTGCGCTCGATGATCTGCTTGATCTGGAAGATCGAGGCCTTGCGGCTCTCCCGTTGTTCCTCCGCAAGATCCTTCTGGTTGTCCACGGAATACAACCCCTTCTTCAGGGTGTCGTCCAGGAGGCTCGCGCTGGAATAGATGAGCATCGGCTGCTTGACCTTGCAGATGCGGACGAGGTTTTCCAGGAGATCGATCTGCTGCGAGGAAAGACCGAGGGCCTTGCCCGAGCGGCGGAAGACGCCGCTTGAGTACTTCTCGATATCCGCGGCGGAGCGCGGCCTTGAACGCCGTGCAATCAGTGCCCCGACCACGAGGAAGATCGTGAGAACGACCACGGCGACGCCGAATGCCACGATCATCCTCGGGTCGGTTGTGCGGAGGACCATGCTGGTCTGCAGGAGGATCATGCGGACGCCTTCAGGAGCGGAGCCAGTTTCTCCACGCGCGGGGCGATTTCGTATTCCAGGAGGTCCCCGATCAGCACGGTGTCCCGCGCATCGAAGGCGGCCACGAGGTCGCGGAGGATGGGGGTGAGCTCCGTGATGAGCCGCGCGCGCTGCGGATCCGGCGGGCAGAAAGGCAGGACGTCGATCATCGACTGGGTGACATCGGTGAATCCGATCACGATGTCCATCGCCGCCTTGTCCTTGCCCGTCTGGAGCAGCACCGAGACGTCCCGCAGGGCCGCCACGGTTTCCCGCATCTGCGCCGCCGCACGGGCGAGCGTCTCCGCTGAGTTCGTCGCTTCCGCGATGCGCCGTCGAACCCAGCCACGCAGCTCGCGGACGACCGTGAGCGTTTCGGCGCGGCGCGCGGGTACGATCGGAGCGGCAGGATCGGCAAAGAGCGATTCGAATCGTTTCATGAGGTCGGAGCCCGGGGGAAGGAAGGGGTTTGCGCGGAAGCCCTCCATTGTCCGGGGCAGATCGGCAAGCAGATCCTGCAGGGCGCTTCCACCGCCGCGCGCCGCCTCCACCACCTCCGCTTCGATCATCAGAAGCCATGCGTCCACGGTCCGCCAGTGGGCGAGCTTCATCTCACCCGTGTGGGTCGCGCGGACGTCCAGCACCTTCACCGTGGAGATAGCCTCCGAGGCCCAGGCGTCGTCATTCGCCGCGAGCAGGTCGTGTCCGTCAGCACTCATGCCGGTGACGAAGAAGCCGGCCGAGGCAAGCCACGCGCGCACGCCGGTGGCCGCCTCCCCGAGGGTCTTCTCCGTCTCCAGGGAGTAGCTCACCTCCTGCTCGTTGATGCTCAGGTGCACTTCCGCTTCCTCTCTCACTGGCCGGACGTGGAGTTCTGCTTGTTGAAGTTCTGGATCGAATTGGAGCTCTGCTGCATCGAGTCGAGCGCGCTGCCCATCTGCGCATATTTCTTCTTGAGGTCCGCGAGGTCGGAATCGAGCTTCGTCTGCAGGCTGGTGATCTGCTTCTTCGAGTCGGCAATCTGCGCGTCGAGCGTCACCGCGCGCTGGGGAAGGATTCCTCCCGTCTGCACGTAAGGCCTGAGCAGTCCGTCGAGCCGGTAGGCCACACCCGAATCCACGACAAGGTCGCCGGTCGTGTCGTTGCCGAAGAGCTGCTTGACGGCTTCCGCGTGCTGGTCGATGGCGGCGGTGAGCTTCGGCTCGTCCACCTCGAGGTAGCCGCGAAGGCGCGTGCGGTCGATCCCTG
>PMDT01000030.1:14963-25829 GCA_003154555.1 Spirochaetaceae bacterium | reverse complement strand
CCTTGCTGAGGATGAACCTGTCACGATCAGGGTCGTCAGGACGGTCCGGGTCGTAGCGAAGCACGTGAAAGAACAGGGAGGCAAGGATGTCGGCCTCCGACAGGTCGGCGCCCGTATGACCCTGGCCCGCATCCGAGTTCATCTGGATGATGGCGCGACGGATTTCCCGCGCGCGCACCTCGATCTCCACCGGCGCAAGGAGAAATGGATTTGCCGCTGCGTCCCGGGAGACCATGCTCATGCCCCTGGCGTCGCGCCATGGTAGCGGATGTCCCATCCCATGTAGCGGGTAGTCGCCTCGTGGACGATAGCGGCGCAATGGGACCTCACCATCGCCACGTGATGAGCGAATCCCCCCCGGGTGACAAGCGCCAGCAGGGCGCGCAGTTCCCTGATCTCGCAGACCGCGATGCCGCCGTCCATGGGGAAGGGGTCGTTCGTGAAGGCGCCTTCGCCGACGTATCCGCGGATGAGGCCGCGCCGGTCATCGGTGTCCATGCGGAAGCAGGTCATGGGGCCCGGCTTCACGGTACCCTTGATGGCGCCGAAGCACTTGTCCCGGCCCAGGGACTCGCCAAGGATGTCCAGCTCGGAAATCTCGACTTCCCCGCCCACGAAGCTCCTGGGAAAATTGCTGCAATGCGTGGCGACGCACTTCCCGCGATCTGTGCCGTAATTGTTGTTCCAGTCCAGAAGGGCCGCGGCATTCCCGCTGGCGAGGGTGATCGCGAGCATCGAGACCGCTCCGCTCACGTCCACTTCGCACGCGCTGGGCATGCGCTTCTGCTCTCCCATAAGGCTCATGGAAAGGCAGGTCGCGCAGCCGTAGTTGGCCTGCACGCTTTCCCAGCATTGAATGGCGGATGCCGTGCACTCGTTGGCGGCCATCCAGAGATCGATGGCCACGGACAGCTTCGCCTGCTTCAGCACGCTGGCCGCGGGGATTCGATCGGGAATCGTCCCGTAGCCCCGGATCGCGACAATCTTGTCCTGCACGTCCTTGCGGTTCTCCCGCAGGCGCTCGGCATGGGCGAGCACCTCGGACAGGTCCACGGGAACCACGGTGATGCCGGCCGCCTGGAGCAGCTTCTCGCTGTAGCGCACGGTCTGGAACGCGGCCGGGCGCGCGCCGATGGCGCCGACCCGCGCTCCCCGAAGCCCCCCCACGACGCGGCAGATGCGCGCGAAACGGTCAAGATCAGCAGCGAGCTCGGGCCCGTCCACGGTGCAGGTATGCTCGGTCGTGTCGGTCCACTCGATCCCGTACTGGGAGAGGTTGGCGCAGACCGACAGCTTGCCGCAGAAGGCATCGCGCCGATGCGCGACGTCGACCTTGTCCAGGTCGTCATCGAAGGCATGCACGAGCACCGGCACGTCGAGCTTTGCAAGCTCCAGCGTCTGCACGATCCCCGTCTCGTCGCCGAAATTCGGCAGGCTCACAATGATGCCGTCTATTTCGTTCCGATGCGCCTGGAAAAGGGCCGCGCACCTCTGCGCGTCGGCGCGCGTCTCGACGACGCCGCCGACAGCATTCGCGGCGCCATGGGTGCTTTCATCGAGAATGACCGATTGGAAGCCGAGCTTTTCCAGACGACCCAGCAGCGCCTTTCTGCCGTCGCGAGCGAGCTCGGGATTGAAGAAACCCCGGGTTCCGACGATGACACCGAAAGTGGTGGGCCGCTCGAATGCGGTCATCGTGCTGCTCCCCGCGCTTCTTCCGCCATGAGGACGGAAAGCATGTTCCAGTTGAAGAAGCCGGGGTCCATGATCGGCGCGCCGGTGCGGGGATCGTAGTACTCGTGCAGCGTCCCCGTGCGCACGAGGTCGTCATGCAGGAGACGCAGCGTCTTGTCACACAGGCTCAGCGCCTGCTCGCGATACCCGTATCGCATGAGCCCCCGGAAGACGATGTAGTCGACGATGATCCAGATGCCCCCCAGCCAGTTCGAGGGATTGAGGCTGGGCTGGATGTTGAACATCTTTTCATCCATCGCGAGGGAGGTGATCCCGTACGGCGCGCAGAATGTCGTCTCGTCGGCCGCGTGGCGCGCGAGTCGCGCCGCCTGGTCAGGGGTCGCCGTGCCCGCCCACAGCGGGATGAAGCCCGGCCACGCGCGGATCTTGATGGGGAGTGTTTTCCAGAACACGCCCAGCCCCACGTGGAACCAGTCATACGGGCGGGTTTTCACGTCCACGTCGACAGAGTAGAAGAAGCCGTCGCGCGGATCCCAGCATTCCGCCTGGATGGCCGCCTGCAGGGCTTCAGCCTTTGCGCGATAGTAGTGAGAGCGATCTGCCCGGCCCAGCTTCTCCGCGATCAGGGCGGCGGAGCGCAGCTCGACAACCATGAATCCATTAAGGAACATGCCGGCGGTCGAGAAGCGCGGCCTGCCGAACGTCGAAGGATCGTTGTCATTGCCGGTCATGACGTCATCCGCCCACACATACAGACCGCAGGAGGGAAAGTAATAGGTACGGTCGTAACAGGCGAAATATGCCTCGATCTGGCCGAACTTCTCCGCGATCCAGTCAAACCCTCCGGCAGCGTCCGACACCAGGCAGATCTGCTGACAGAGAAAAGGCTTGTGGATGTTCAGGATCGCGCCTTCCCGATGCTTGCGGATGAGATAGGGCTCGGGAAAGTCCCTCTCCTGGATCATCATGGGCAGGTAGCCGTCGTCCTGCTGCCAGTCGAGGAAGTTCAGCACGTTTCCCCGGGCNNAGCGCATACGCCGCCCAGAAGGAATCCCAGTCCCACAGATTCCCCTCGTAGACTGATCCGGGATCGATGAAGGGATATTTCATCATCCTGTTCGGCGGCCGCAGGGTGGCATCCACCTTTGCCAGGATATACTCACGAAGCGCTCTTTCCTCGACCCCCGGGTTACCAACCATTCCATTCCTTCTTATTTCAGCAAAAGCTCAAACAGGCTCGATTGTAATTGATATTCATCATTTGTCAACCTATTGCTTTTTATTTTTTTCGTTTTATTGTAGATATTGCATTATTTTTGAAAAGGGGGCCACTTGACATGAAAAACCTCGACAGGTTCTCGGGCAAGGTCGTTGTCGTGACCGGCGCGAGCCGCGGCATTGGTGAAGGAATAGCAAAACGTTTTGCACAGGAAGGAGCATCCGTCGTGGTGAGCGCAGACGAGCCAAGAGTGGGGCAGGTCGCCGAGGCGATCCTGTCCGCCGGCGGAAAGGCAATGCCTGTCATATGCGACGTGACGGACAAGGCCTCGGTCGAAAGCCTCTATGCCCAGACGGCGCAACACTTTGGCCGCGTCGATGTCTCCGTCCAGAACGCAGGGGTGATCACGATCGCCCGGTTGCCTGAGCTTTCCGAGGAGCAATGGGACAAGGTGATGGCAGTCAACACAAAGGGTGTCTTTCTCTGCTGCCAGGCCGCGGCGCGCTATATGATGAGTCAAGGTTCGGGGCGATTGATCAATACAGCATCCGGACAAGCGCGCCAGGGCTTTATCTACACGCCCCACTACGCGGCAAGCAAGATGGGCGTCGTCGGCATCACCCAGAGCCTTGCCAAAGAGCTGGCGTCCCACGGCATCACCGTCAACGCGTTCTGCCCGGGAATCATCGATACCGAGATGTGGGCCTATAATGACCGCGAATGGGGCAGACTGCTGGGCGACTACCGCCCGGGCGAACTCATGCAGGAATGGGTCGACGGCATCCCGATGAAGCGCGCCGGCGTTCCCGCCGACATCGCGGGGCTTGTCGCATTTCTTGCCTCCGAGGATGCATCCTACATCACCGGTCAGACCATCAATGTGGATGGCGGGTTGTTCATGAGCTGAGCCGGACACGTGAGAATCGATCCATTATCTACGCTCTCCTATCTATGATATCGTGAGGAGTTATGGAAGCGAACGAACACGCGATGCCCTCCAACATGCTCGCCATGCAGCGCCGGCGGAAGATCCTCGAGCTGCTGCAGGAGGAGGGGAGCGCCCGGGTGAGCGCGCTGAGCAGGCTCTTCGGGGTATCGGAGCCCACAGTGCGCCAGGACCTGGAACGACTCGAGGTGGAAGGATTCGTCGTGCGCGAGCATGGCGGCGCATTTCTGAAAAGCGTGCCCCAGCAGGTGAAAAGTCTGAATCTCCAGCACCTGGACAATATGGACAAGAAGGCGCGCATCGGTATGCGCGCGGCGGAAATGGTCCACGACGAGGATTCTCTGATCCTCGACAGCGGCTCCACGGTGACGGAGGTGGCGCGCAACCTCGGCAGCAAGCATCACCTACGCATCATCACCAACGCGCTCAACATCGCGCTTCTCCTCGGCACGGAGTTCTCCTTTGAGATCAACGTCACGGGCGGCGAGTTCAAGGCACCGACGCTTTCACTGACGGGCGAACGAACGGCAGCGTATTTCGACCGCATCCATGTCCAGTGGACATTCCTCGCCGCGGGAGGCGTCTCGCTGGAAGCCGGCCTTTCCTACCCCGGCTTCGCCGACATCGTCGTGAAGAAGGCCATGATCGAGGCAGCTTCGGAGGTGGTGCTGGTGGCGGATTCCACCAAGATCGGCAAAGTCGCGTTCGCCACGCTGGGACCGGTGGATCTCGCCCATTACCTCGTGACAGACGACGGCATCACGAACGAACAGCGCAGCGGTTTCGAGGCGCGAGGGGTAAAAGTCATCGTCGCATAAGCGTTCGGATCAAAGATTATCGAAAGTCGATCAGTAGAGCCTCGAATTCATCTTGACAACCACTTTTGATCATGCAATATTTATTTATGATTTTCTTCATTACACGCATCATTATTGGAATGATGCCAACTTATCGAAGAAAAAGGGAGGCAAAGGAATGAGGAAACGATTCGGTTTCGTCGCGATCCTGGCCATTTTCGCAGCCCTCGTGATGACGCTTGCGGGCTGCAAGCCTGGCCCGGTCAAGCTCACGTTCACGACGCTCGGGAACGGCGATCCGGAGGCGAAGGCCTTCGATGAGATCTTCGCGAACTACAACAAGCAGTCGGGCAATACCGTCACCCAGCAGATTCTTCCGGATGTGAATGAGTACGAAAACATCATCAAGACCCGTTTTGCAACGAATGATCCCCCTGACATCTTCTACTTCTTCACGGGAGCGAATGAGAACACGACGCTGCAGGCGGACAAAAACCTCGTGGATTTCTCCAAGGAGGATCTGCTGAAGAACCTTTCCACTGCGGTGCGGGGCTTCTACACCGTGAACGGAAAGATCTATGGCATCCCCTGGGGCACCTACAACGCAATGGGCGTCCTGTACAACAAGGACGTTTTCGCCAAGGTCGGCGTCCAGCCTCCGAAAAACTACGCGGACTTCCTCGCCATCTGTGACAAGATCAAGAAGGCCGGCATCACACCGATCTATGAAGCGGGCAAGACAGGCTGGCCCGTGCAGATCTTCTCCCTGGCAGGATTCCAGACCTTTGTTCTTCCCTCCATCGGTGGAGCGGACGGTGTCGCAAAGCTCGGCGCAAACCAGCTGCGCATCAAGGACATTCCCGCAATCAAGGACGTGTTCGAGCGCGAGTATGCCCTGAAGACGAAAGGCTACTACAACAAGGACCTTGCGGCCGGCACGTACGAGCTGCAGCAGGATGCGCTTGCAACCGGAAAGGCCGCAATGGCATTCCAGGCCGACTGGATGCTGCCGTCCATCGCGGCGAAATATCCCGATGCAGTGGACAAGATCGGGTTCTTCTCCCTGCCGTCCGACAACGACCCGGGACTGCCGTCACTCTACCCGCCCAAGCAGATCATGGTCTCCAGCAAAGGCAAGCACGTCGATGCCGCCCTGGCGCTTCTCCGCTTCATGACCACGGCGGATTCGCTCCAGGTCTGGTATGCGCACAACCCGGGCATCCCGGTCTACACCAACGTCCAGACAAAGCTGTTCGCCGGCCAGCAGGACATCTACAACCTGATCAAGGCGGGCCAGGGTGCGATCAACATCCAGCTGCTGCTGCCCTCGAACTATGTTCCTGATTACGACAAGGTGACCCAGGCATTCATCATGAGCGGGGACGTGGACAAGACGATCCAGCAGATGGATTCCTCGTACATCCAGCAGGGCAAGGACAAGAAGATTCCCGGATTCTAGACCGGGTGGTACACTGACAATAGATCATGGCCGGGAGGCGGGCATCGCCCGTCTCCCGGTCGATGTTTCCAGAGGCAGCATGAGACGTTCATTCATCCGATACCCGCTCGTCTTCATCGCCCCGGCGTTCGTCATTTATCTCGTGTTCTTCATCGTCCCCAACATCGCGGGCATGTATTACAGCTTCACCGACCTCAGCACCTATAGCGACAAGGTCACCTTCATCGGGTTCGACAACTTCGCCCGTCTCATCCGTGAGGGCTTCCTGGTCACGGCGATCCGCAACACGTTCATCTACGCGGTGTGCGTCACGGTGTTCGTGAACATCCTCGGCATGTCTCTCGCGCTGCTTCTGAACGAGGCACCCGTCCTTGGCAATGTCTACCGGACGGCATTCTTCACGCCGTACGTCATCGCGCCCCTCATCGTGGGGTACCTTTTCACCGCGATCTACCAGCCGGAGGTCGGCATCCTGAACAGGGCCCTGCGCTCCGTCGGAATGGGCGCCCTGGCCGCCGACTGGCTGAATGATCCACAGATCGCGTTGTTTTCCATCATCATGACCGAGCTGTGGAGGAGCTCGGGATTCGCCATGGTCATCTACCTCGCGGGGCTGAAGACCATCCCGCGGGACCTCCTGGACCAGGCGAGCGTCGACGGCGCCGGCTATATGACAAGATTCCGCAGGATCACGTTTCCGCTCCTGGCCCCTTCCTTCACCGTCACGGTGCTCCTGATGCTCATCAATTCGCTGAAGGTCTTCGAGACCGTCCTGGTGCTTACAAACGGCGGGCCCGGGTGGGTCACCGAGGTCTTCAACACCTTCATCTATCGCAATTTCGCCCGCGGCAACTGGGGATACGCCACGTCCGCGAGCCTGACCTTGTCCATCGTCATCGCGGTCGTGGCTGTCGTGTTTCTCAGGCTCCTGCGCAGGCGCGAGGTGGAAGTTTGAAGGTCCGTCGATTCACCGCACGCCGCCTGGTCATCGAGCTCATTCTATTCCTGCTCGTGCTCGTCGTGGCGATCCCCTTCTACATGATCGTGATCGATTCCTTCAAGAACCAGCGCGAGGCCGCGCAGTTCGGGCTCGGGTTTCCCACGGTCGTGCAGATCTCCAACTATGTCGACGTCCTGCAGAGCGGCGGCATACTGGTCGGTTACATGAACAGCGTGATCGTCGCCGGCTTCTCGCTTGCGCTGGTCAGCATGTGCGCGGCGCTCGCCGCGTTCAGCATCCAGCGCAATGGAACGCGCCTGACGAATGCCATCTACTACATCTTCGTCGTGGGCCTGGTGATTCCCGTCGCGATCGTGCCGACCATCAGGCTCATGATGAGCCTGCACGTGCACAACACCTACGTGGGCATGATCCTGTTCTATTCGGCCGTCCTTCTGCCGTTTGCGGTGTTCCTGCTCACCGGCTATCTGAAGACGCTTCCGCGGGAGCTGGACGAGTCGGCGGGTCTCGATGGCTGTCGCCCCATCCACGTCTTCTGGGCGATCATTCTTCCCCTCATGCAGCCCGCGCTGGTCACCGCCTGCCTGCTCACCATCATGACGATCTGGAACGACTTCCTCGGTCCCTTCTACCTTCTGTCGGATTCCTCGAAATGGACCGTCACGGTCACCGTGTTCGCCTACATCGGGAAGTTCAACACGAACTGGGGCTCCGTGTTCGCCGACATCACGATCGTGATCCTGCCGATACTGATCCTCTACTTCCTCCTCCAGAGATACATCGTTGAGGGAATGACGGCGGGAGCCCTCAAGGGATAGCCGTCCTATTCCTTCAATTCGAAATCGTAGGACCCGCTCTGCACCTGGAGGGCCAGGAATCGTGCTTCAGGCCCAAAGCAGCTGATTCCCGGAATCGGACGGCCGCTCCTTTCCCCGCCCCAGACGACCGAGCCGCCCTCCAGAAGTCGGCCGGTATCGCCCCGCATGGGAATGCGGACGTCGGCGGTAGAGCCCGTGGGAATGTCCAGCATGAGTCGAAACACCTTCTCGGTCCGTTGCCAGCGCACGACCAGCGGTCCGTGGATCGTGCGATACGCCGCTGCCGCGTGCGTGAGGCCCCCGACCGGCCACGGTTGTATGCGGACCGTGGTGCCGCCGGGCGCCGTCGGTACGATGCCGGCCAGCGTGCGGTAGAACCAGGCATCGATGCTCCCGAACATGATGTGGTTGTGGCTGTTCATGCCCAGGCCGCCCAGTTTTTCCCACCGCTCCCACAGCGTCGTTGCCCCTTCCTCCAGCATGTAGCCCCAGCCGGGGTAGCTCTTCTGCGTCACGACCTTGTACGCTGCCTCGGCGTTGCCGGTCTCCCGCAACACCTCGAAGAGATAGCGCGTGCCCACGATGCCCGTATCCACGTGGTAGTCGGCATCCTTCGCGACGGCATCCAGGAGCGCCGTCACCGCATCTGCCTTCTGGTCCGGGGGAACCATGTCCAGATACAGCGGGAGCGCCTGAGACGTCTGGCCGAGAGATCGATCGATCGGACTCATCGGAAGTGTCGCGTACCGGCCCTTGCCAAGGAGAAAGGCGCGGTTGAACGCATCCCTGATCTCTTCCGCCCTCCGCCGGTAGCGCTCCGCGTCTCGGGCGCGCTCCAGAACCTCCGCGATGCGGGAGAAATGCATCGTGTCGTGGTAATAGTACCAGGTCGAGGTGAGCTCGATCGGCGTCTTCTTCGGAAAGACGCTCCCTGGCGGACACCAATCGCCGTATCTCCCGAGGCTTCTGATGATGTGGCCTTCCGATGCCCCATGGAGAAAATCCACGTAGCGCTTCAGGCCGTCGTAGTGACGCTCAAGGACTTCGCGGTCGCCGTAGCGCTGGTAGAGGGTCCACGCGAGTGTCACGTATGCCGTGCCCCAGGCAGGGTCTGCCGGATACAGGGGCCAGAAAGGAGGCACGACGTCCGAAACACTCCCGTCCTCCCGCTGGGCGCGGCGGATGTCCTCCAGGTACTTCGTGTAGAACCCCGCCATGTCGAAATTGCACGCCGCCTCTTCCGATGTGAGCTGGGCGTCCCCCAGCCATCCCATTCGCTCGCCCCGCTGGGGGCAGTCAGTAGGCGCGCTCATGATATTGGACCGCTGGCCCCAGAGGATGTTTTCATGGATGCGGTTGATCAGGTCGTTCGAGCAGCGGAAGGCGCCGGTCTGCTCCACGTCCGTGTGCATGACGATTCCCAGGACGGAATCGAGGCAGGGCACGCCCGGGAAGCCGGTCAGCTCGAGATACCGGAAGCCATGATACGTGAATCGAGGCTCGAACTCTTCCTCGCCTTCACCCTTCAGAACGAACTCGTCCACGGACGTTGATTCCCGATTGGTGCCCAGGTTCAGCATCCCATCTGCTTCGATCAGCTCTGAGAATCGCATCTGCATCGTGGTCCCGGCCGGCCCCCGGGCGTGCAGCCGCACGACACCGGTGAAGTTCTGGCCGAAATCGTAGACGAACACGCCGGGCCGGGGGTTGCTCATCCGCCGGGGCGCAAGCACCTTCACTGCACGAATGGGAGGCATGAGCTGCGACACAAGTGGCGGGCCCTCGATGATGACGGCCTGCTGCCATGCGGAGTCATCGAAATCCGGCTCCCCCCAGCCCGCGAGCTCTTTGCGCGCGTCCCAGCGTTCCCCGGCATAGATGCCGTTCCATTCAATCGCGCCGTGCGAGCATTTCCAGGCTTCATCCGTCGCCACCCAGTCCCGTTGCCCGTCCGAACTCTCCAGCAGGAGCTGGAGCTTCGCGCGCGGCGCGCCGAAACCGTAGGCATCGAGATGCCGGCCATTGCCAAGGACAATCTGGATGACGTTTGCGCCTGGACGCAGTGCCGCCGTGACGTCGTGCGTGGCATAGAGCGCAATCTTGGCGTAGTCGGTCTGCCCCGGATCGAGCCGGTGATCGCCAATGCGCTTCCCGTTGACGAGCAGGTCGTAATACCCGAGCCCCGAGACATGGACGCGCGCCCGGTTCGGAACCCTCGCGATCTCGAATCGCCTGCGAAGATAGATAGCCCAGCACAGCTTCGCCTGTACGTGCGAGTTTTCCGCGATGGTGCTTCCCACGAGCAGGACCGGGGACGGGGTGCCCACGGGATCCTTCATGGAGATCCACATCCCCTTCCACGCGTCGGGAGAGAGCATGGCCGTCTCGAACATGGCCGTGTCGCTCCAGGGGCTCACCGCGCCGCCATCGTCTCGAATACGGACGCGCCAATAGTGTCGTCCGAAGCTTTCGAGCCGGGCGCCTCCGTACGGAATGAGGTGATGCCGGTCCGCAGAGACCATTCCCGTATCCCAGAGATTCGCTTCGCCGCGCCTGATTGCCTCAAGTGAATCCGCGCAGACAATCTGGTAGCCTGCCTGCGCGCCTCCGCGTCTGTCGGATCGCACGTACCATGAGAATCGAGGCTGCCCGCTGTCGATGCCCAGAGGATTCGCGGCGTATTCGCAACGCAGGTCAGTAACGGCGATCATTGATCTCTCCTTTATTTCTCCGACAGGCACGTAAAGGTCCGCACGTACTCCTCGCCGCGGTCGTCGACAAGGGTCAGGGTATGCGCGCCCGGCCCCGGGCGCGCCTCCATGTCGTGTATCTCGGTCGTTTCCCCGAGATACTCGCCGTCCAGGTGCCAGAATATCGTGGCATGAATGTTGCGGTGCGTCGCCCGGAAAATCGTCTTGCCGGGCTTTCCGTCAAGGTCTATCGGAACATAGATTCTTCCACCCTGCTCGGG
>PMDT01000030.1:0-14943 GCA_003154555.1 Spirochaetaceae bacterium | reverse complement strand
TCGGAGTTCGCCGCGGCAGGGGGAGCCCAGACAGTACGGGTGTCCTCGCAGTTGTCGCCTGCCCGCATGCCGCTTCGGGCGCACACGGTGACCTGGACGAGGTCCGATTCGGGCATCGGGAACCAGGCACTGTCAGGAAGCATGCCGAAAACGTCGAAGAGCACGGGGGCCGCGGCAAAAGATCCGCGAAGGTCCGCGGTGCCTTCACCCGTGGCGTTGCCCACCCAGACACCCACGGCATACCGGGAGCTGACCCCGATCGCCCAGGCNNGATGTAATCGCGCCACGCCCCTTCCTCACCCGGGCGCTCGACCTCCAGCAGCGCCTGCAGAGCCAGCCAACATGCCCCTGGTCCGACGGCACCCTTTTCGGCCTGCTGGCCGCGGCGCCCTGACGCCAGGTAGTGGGGCGGAAAGAATGCCCCCTCCCCGCCGGAGCCCTGGCCGGGCAGCCGCTTTGCGCTGCGTGCCATGCCGGCGTACATGCCCGTGATGTCCCAGAGTGTCCCCTCCGCCCCTCCGAGGATCAGCGTGAGCCCATAATCGGTGGCAGGGCGGAAGAGGCTTGTCATGCCCAGGGACTTGAGCACGTTGTAGAACCTTTCCTGGCCGTAGGACCTGAGCTCGCGGACAGCGGGCACATTCAGCGAGCGCGCCAGCGCCTCGCTGGCCGGCACCGCGCCGGAATAGCTCTTGCTGCTGTTCTCCGGCTCGAAGCCTCCGATCCTCGTCGGGATGTCGGAGACGATCTGGTCGGGAAGGAGCTCCCCGTCATCGAGCATGGAAGCGTACAGGAAAGGCTTGAGAATGCTGCCCGTGCTGCGCGGGGAGGTGATCACGTCGACCTGCGCGCCTTCGGGCTCTTCGGTCTGCGTGGGGATATTGCCTGCATAGGCAAGGACCGCGCCCGTGTCCACGTCGAGCACGAGCACCGCCGCCGAATTGATGCCGCTCTCCTTCCATGGCCCGGCCTGGAGCTGGAGGATATTGTTCACACCCCCCTGGATGCCGTAGTCGAGCGTCGTGCGGATGCGGGCACCCGTTTCTTCGCGGGACGAAGCAAGCTCGACACGGGCGCGATCGAGCAGGTGCGGCGCGAGCCGGGGAAGCGGGAAAGGCTGGGGCGGCAGAGGTTCGGCGAGTGCGAGGCGAAGCGTCGTCTCGTCGATAAAGCCGTCGTCGTGAAGCGTGGAGAGGAGCCTGTCGCGCTTTGCAAGAAGCGTGTCCCGATTGCGCCCGGGATGTACGAGCCCCGGGCTGTTGGGCAGGACGGCAAGAAGCGCGCACTCCGCCCAGGAGAGGCTGCCGGGCTCGCGGCCGAACCAGCGCCAGGAGGCTGCTTCAAAGCCCACCACGTTTCCACCGAACGGCGCGTTCGACGCAAAGAGGCGCAGGATCTGGCTCTTCGTGGCGCGCATCTCCAGGCGCAGGGCGAGCACCGCCTCGATGGCCTTTTCCGCCAGGGTGCGCGGTCTGCCCTGCCGGGAGAGTCGTATCACCTGCATGGTGAGCGTGCTGCCGCCGCTCACCACGTGCCGGGCCCTGATGTCGCTTGTCACGGCACGGACGAGTGCTGCGGGGTCTATCCCCGGGTGATGGAAGAACCGCTTGTCCTCCCAGGTCACAAGGGCCGTCACGAAGCGCGACGGGATCTCCCCGTCACCGGGGAATCTCCACTGCCCATCACTTGCAATGGAGGCGCTGAGCAGGCGCCCGTCGTGGTCCAGCAGCACGGTGGACCACGTGGGTGAGAAGAGCCGTGCGGGCAGGGAAAACCAGAAGAGGACCAGGACCACCAACGTGGGCAGGAAGCCCGCCACCGGGAGGGCGTGGCGGGAAAGGATGCGGGCGAGGCCTTGCCCCGCCCGCTTCAAAAATCTCACTGTCCGCCCAGCCAGGTCCCCGGCACCGTTGCATGCACGGTCGCGTCGTACATCGCCTCAACGGAGACGGCCGGCATGTAAAAGCGGCCGGTGTAAGCCACCGTCAGGTCGAAGCGGAACACCTTGCTCTGGCCGTGCTTCACGCTGAAGTAGGTGAGGATCCTGTCATCACGGATATCCTGGTAGTCATAGGAGGTTGCCGCGTCCTTCTGATCGGGGAGCACGCGGGCGGCGGTCACCTCCCAGCTTCCGGGCAGCAGGTAGCTCAAGGCGACCTGCTGGTAGTCGTTGTTGCGCGACGTATTGGTGACATTCACTTCCACCGCAAGCTCCGCGCCGGGCTGCAGCGTGGAAGGATCCACCTCCTCACCGCCGCTCGTGTAGGCAACCTGCAGGGTAAGACCATTGGCGTCAGCCTTCTCCGAGCCCAGTGGCGGCACACCCTGGAGGATGATGCGCGTAAAGAGCGGCGTCTGGCCGGTGTTGGTGATCGCGAGCCTCCCTTTTGCCGCTGAACCCAGCGCAACAGCCTCCTGAACGATAGGGGTCGTCCCGCTCACTGCCTTCGCTGCACCGTCGGCCCAGGTGTAGCTGAAACCAAGCGGCGAAACAGGACCCGAACCCAGCGCGTACTGCGTGAGACCCAGCAGCGCATAGGCGGTCGTCTGTGTCGCGTAAGGGTCGGTGCTCGCAAGCTGCTGTGAGACGGTGGTGGCAAGCCCCTGCGCCTTGTCCATGAGCCCCAGGATCACCATGGACTCGAGGATCATCGCCCGGTCGCGGAGGTCGGAGCCGTACGTGAAGGACATCTCGCGGTAGCGGGAAACATTCACGCCGATGGACTGCACCTGGCGCAGTGCCTCGTCCTTCTGCCCCGCAAGCTGGTAGGCCGCGGCGAGCCTCCAGCGCGCGATATCCGGGAGGCCGCTCATCTCGCGCAGCCTGTTCATGGCGCCGAGATCCGCCTGCCCGTCGAGTGCAAGGGTATAGAGACGGTACGCCTGCTGGATCGCGGCATCCGGAGAGTCGGACGTCCACGCGTCCGCGCGCAGCTTCTGGAAATCGGCCCACTTGGAGAGCATGTCAGGGGGCAGCGCGTAACCGCGTTTCTGCGCCTCAAGGAGGAAGTGACCGGCGTAGGTCGTTCCCCAGTCGTCTGCTTCTCCGTAGCCGGGCCAGAATGTGAATCCGCCCGACGATGTCTGGAACCAGGTGAGCCTCTTGATGCCCGCGTCCACGTTTTTCTGAGTCTGGGCGGCCTTGTCGGTGGAGAGCTGCACGAGCTTGTCGAGATAAAGCTGGGGGAAGACCGAGCTCGTGGTTTGTTCGATGCACCCGTGCGGATACTGGATCAGGTAGTCGAGATTTTTTCCGAGGTCCATGGGCGGCAGCCGCGAGATTTCAATCTGCATTCCATTCGTGCCCGGGTAGCCGAACAGGGAGAGGTCTCCCTGCCAGGTCTTGCCCTGCTGGATCGTGGCAGAGGTGACCCGCGTTTGCCGCGTCGCGGGCAGCCGCACGTCGATCTCCGTGCTTGCCGCCGCCTCGGCGCCGGAGCCCGCGGCGGTGACGCTGACCGTCGCCTTTCCCACCGAGCTGCCGACCTTCAGCTGGAAGCGCGCAATCTTCTCTTCTGCACCGGCAAGGCTCACGGTCTGCGTGGGGCTCCCGACCACGGTGACCGGCCCCGTGACCGTCACGGTGACATTCGCCGACTTCATGTCCGCCTTGCCGCTGATCACGGAAACGGGGAAGTCCGCCGTTTCTCCGACGCTCAGCACACGCGGCAGGGTGGGCAGCAGCATCAGGTCGCTCTTCACCGTCACGGAGCGCTCTGCCGTGCCGTAGGCTCCGGCATGGGCTGCGACGACCATGAGACGCACCGCACCGATGTACTGGGGGATGTCAATGATATGTGTGTTCGTCGCTCCCTTCTTTAATGAGACAGGGCCGATGAAACGCACCAAGGGCGGGAACCGGTTTGCCTTGCGCTCGCCTCCAGGGAACTGGTCCTCGCCACCTCCGATTGCAAGCAGGCTGTCAAGCTGGCCCGAGAAAGCGCCGGCAACAAGGTCGTAGAGATCCCAGTTTACCAGGAGTGAGGCTTCCTTTTTGTAAAAGACATTCCAGGGATCCGGTGTCGTGTAGCGATTCAGCCTGAGGAGACCTTCATCCACGATGGCCAGCGTGTACGTCATCTCGCGGCCGGTGGCCTCCTTCACATTGATCGTCGCCTTCTGCCCGGGTTTGAACGTGTCGGCAGACATGACAATCGGTGAAAGGTGCGTACTGGGGTCTTCCACATTGATCGGCACGACCCCGTAGAGCCTGATCGGGAGGTCATTGGCGGTCTGCAGATGCGGCTGGATGAAGGTGACATGGACGTAGATATTCGGAGCCATGTCAGGCGTCGCGGCGAAGCTGTAGCGGGTGATGTCTTTCGACGGTGCCACCCATTCCTGCTTCAGCACCCGGCCTTCCTCCTCCAGCGTCACCAGGGCGCGGCCATCGGGGTTGGACGGGAAGCTGACGGTCACCGGCTCGCCGACCTTGTAGGCCGTCTTGTCCGCGGAGAGCGTGAGCATGGAGGCGCCGATCTTTCCTTCCACGGCGCGCCCGGCCCAGCCGGGCCAATCGATGTAGACGACCTTGCCCGTGCTGTGGCCGCCCTTCGGGTCGGTCACCCGGATGAGGTAGCGGCCCCAGTCGGGATACTTGATCTGGAACTTCCATTCCCCCTGGCCGTTGTTGATCTGCACATTCGCGCTCTGGATCGGCGTGCGGGATTCCGACGAATCGAAGTCGACCTGGGTCTCCTCCCCCTTCTCCCACCACCAGCGCCAGTTGATCTTGTAGATTTCCGCGTGCACGGTGCCCGACTTGACCGGTGCACCATTCGGATCGACCAGGACGATGCGCACCGCCTGGTCGGTATCCACCAGGAGCATCCCGCGCGCGGCATCCCCTTTCGGTACGCGGATGCCGACGTAACGGTCGTACGGGCTGAGCTCGCGGCTGAACTGTTCCGAGCTGAAGGCGCCGCTGGGCTCGATCACGCGGACGAGGAAGGACGCCGACAGCTTGCCCGGCGCCTGGCCTTCAACGTTGATGGAGCCCGACACGGTTGCCTTGCCCTGGGCGTCGGTTGTGCCGTCGAACAGGTCTTGATCCCCCGTGGAGAACTGCCGCGAGGGGTCGTCGAAGACGAAATCTGAATACGCGGGAAACAATGTGGGCGTCGGGGAAAGGCGCAGCCCGATCTTCGCTTCGAGATTTGCAGCCGGCGCGCCATAGAGCCAATCGGCCTGGAGGTCCGCGGTGAATGCGCCGTCGGAAATCGGCCCGGTGGCCGGTGGCACGTTGAATTCCATCTTGATCCGGTTTGGCATCACGCTTTCCACGCTGATGCTGCGCGAGAAGGTGCGGTCTCCCACCTTCACGCGCGCCTCCCAGCTCCCCGTCGGCGCGTCAGCGGCGGTGCCGGTCGTGAAGGCGTATATGCCGTCCACGTTTGTCGTGGTCACGGTACGGGAGACGAGCTGGCCGCGTGGATCGCGCATCTCCAGCATCACCGGGTGACCGGCCGGCAGGGTCTTCTGCGGGTCGGTGAGGATGAATGAGAGATAGATCGGGTCCCCGGGTCGCCAGACGCCCCTCTCCCCATACAGGAAGCCTTTGACGCCGGACAGGACGGTCTCACCGCTCGTGTCGAACTGGCTGGTCACGAGGGCCGAGTTGCCGTCGAGCTTCAACCACCCGAACTGCCCCGCGCGCTCGGCGACAATGAAGGAGGGACCTGCAATGCCCGTAAACTTCACCATTCCCTGCTTGTCCGTGAGGCCCGCGGCGATCGGGCGCCGCGGGAATGACTGCAGGGTGATCTTCACACCGCTCAAAGGCTGAGCGGTGCGCAGGTCAGCGGACAGGACGTACACCGTACCGCTCGCCGGCTCCATCTTGGCGATCAGCCCGATATTGGAGACGAGCACATTGCGCACGACGAGGGACTTGTTCTCTTCCCCTTCCCACGGTTTGTAGTAGGCACCGCTGGTGGGGTCGTTCCTGCTGTCGTAGTCGCTTGAATTGTAGTCCTGCTCCCAGTAGTCCCAGTAGCTGGACTGCGACGCGTTGGGGTCGTCGATGACCAGCGGCATCTGCGAATAGTCAAGCGGAGCCGGCTGCGGCTTGTCCCCCCAGTTCCACACGATGTGCGGCTGGCGGAAGGAAACGCGGATCTGGAACATGCCGTCGGGATGATTCTTGATGAGCGCGCTCAGGTCCAGGCCGTGACGGACCCACGCATTCTTCTGGTCGTCGGTGAAGTTCAGGGGCACCACCTGGCGCCATACCACCTTGCCGACCCGGTAAAGCTCGTTGGAATCAGCCAGCGTGTTCACCTGGAGGAACTGCGTCATGTCATCACCGAAGATCTGGAATGCTTCCACGATCACCGCGCGCAGGTTCATCGTCTCGATGGGCACCGTGGTGCCCTGGGTGGTGGGAACGATCACCCCGGTGCCGGCAAAGCGCACCTGGGGAAGCTGGTCCTGGAAGGCGACATTCTGCGCCACCAGGTGCGTGAGGTTGGACGAATCGGCGCTCTGCACGCCAGGGTCCACGGTCACCGTCTCCGACTGCTTCCAGGGCGACTGCGCATAGAGGCGCACGATGTTGTTGTCCACCGACGTGCGCACGTCGGTGCGCCCGCTGACCCGCAGGAGCCCGTCAAGGCTCTGGGACGGCTTGAGGATGGACGAGAAGCTTACCTCGATGAAGCGCTGATCCGCCTGCACGGCGCGCACGGCCATCACCTGGAAGACGCCGCGCGCAGGAACCGTGAGCAGACGCCGGCCTGCCGCCCTGCTGGCAATGGCCCGACCGGACCAGGACACGGCCACTGCCTGCGCCCGCGCAGCGCGCTCGATGCCCGTCACGCGGAAGCTGTGCGACCGGGGATCGCTGCCATGCTGCCAGGTCACGGCCAGCGATTTGCCGGCGAGATTCGCGCTGACAAGCTTTTCAACGCGCGCAGGCTCTTCCCGGTCTGCCGTGGTCAGGGTGCCGTCGAGGTGGTAGGTCGTGTCCTTGCCATCGTCAAGCGAAAGGCTTCCGAGTGCGACCTCGAAGTGGGAGGCAAGAACCGTGAATGCAAAATCGAAGCTTGACACCTTCGGCAGGTTGACGGCGACGCGGTACGCGCGGCCGGGTGACAGCGCACCGGCAGGCACGAACTCCAGTGTGCGTTCATCCGCCCACCGCGCAACTCCCTTGAGGGGGGGATTGAACCGGAATGGCGAGGAGGCAAGCGGCGTGCCGCTATCGCCGGACATCGCGTGCGTGAACGTGACCTGTATCGTCGCGTAGCGGGAGAGGAGCCCGCCGGTGACTTTCTCCACGACCTGGGGATCGGGTCGCCGCATCGTCGTTTGTACCGAGCAGCTCGTGACGAGTGCAAGAAGAAGTATCGAGATGACGGCCCTGGTTGCCGACCGGCGCATAAGTCTCCCCCTTCTGCAAACCTGTTGAGAATCCGTTGGCATTGTACCTCGCCGTCCGGGAACCGGCAACGGGAAGGCGCCGGCAGGGGCAGGCATTTCTTGACAGGATGAGGACGTTGGCCCTACTGTGCGCTACAGTAGGAGGTGGAGGCGAAAGATGAATCGCGCCATGAAAATCTTCTCCCTTCTCTCCCTTATCGCCCTGGCAATGTCCTGCCAGAAAACGCCTCCGGTCACATTCGCGCCCGGCGCGCTGATGGCAGACGGAAACAGTGGCTTTGTCATCCGCCCCGGCCTGGGCCTCTACGATATCAGCGCCGGAGAAAGCACGTGGCACGATGGTGTGCTCCTCGGTGAAAAGCTCAGCTTCCTCGGGGAAACAACGAAGGCTCCGATCGGCAGCGACAGTCGCCAATACGAATTTGTTCACGTGAAACGGGATTCAGGTGCAGTCGGGTGGGTGCTTGCGGACTACGTTGTCTCCCGCTGCGTGCTCTCCGTGGCAAAAATCGACGACGTCCTGATCTACAAGGAGCCGAAGGATGCCGCCGCAACGGGCAGGAGCCTGGCCTCGGCAACCATCGTCGCCAGGTCCACGGAATCAGTGACCGCGCCTTTCGCCAGGATCACCTGGTGCGATCCCGCCACCGGCGCCCTCTCGCAGAGCCAGTACGTGCACGACGAGGACCTGTCGACAAAGCCTGATGATGTGCAGGTCGCCGTTCTCCTGCAGCTTGCATCGGCCGCGAAGAGCCCTGACCAGAAAAAGGCTCTCCTGCAGTCGGCATCGCGCAGCTATCCCAGCTCCCTTTTCATCGCGCGGGTGGAGGATGCCCTCGCTGCAATTGCGGCACCCGCCGTGACGCACGAAACGATGAAGTTCGTCGCCCCCATGGTGGCGACCGACAATGGCGTCAACGTGCGCAATGCGCCGGATGAGACGGCGGGAGCGGTGGTGGCCACGCTCACGAAAGGCCAGACGGTGGAAGTGGAAGAGCAGACCACGGAGAGCTTCACGATCGGCACGGACACAGCGCCCTGGTATCATATCAAGGAGCCGGCCGGCTGGGTCTTCGGCGCCTGGCTCACCCCCGAATAGCAAAAAAGGGAGAATGTCATGCCTGTGATCGCGGTGGTAGGGGCAAACTGGGGTGACGAAGGCAAGGGGAAGATCACCGACTACCTCGCGGCCAAGGCCGACTACGTCGTACGCTACCAGGGCGGCAACAATGCCGGGCACACGATCATCAACGAATACGGCAAGTTCGCGCTCCATCTGCTTCCATCGGGCGTCTTCTCCAAGGGCACGGTGAATGTGCTCGGCCCCGGTGTCGCTGTTAATGTCACGGGCCTCCTGGGCGAGATCGACGCCCTTGTCGCGCGCGGCGTGCCGCGCCCCGATATCCGCGTCTCCGAACGCGCCCAGGCCCTGCTCCCGCACCACATCCTTTTCGACTCACTGGAGGAGGAGAGGCTGGGCAAAGAGAGCTTCGGCTCGACCAAGTCGGGCATCGCCCCCTTCTACGCCGACAAGTACCTGAAGATCGGGCTGCAGGTGAATGAGCTCTTCGACGAGCCGCTCATGCGCGCGCGCCTCGCAAAGTCCCTCGTCCAGAAAAACGTTCTCCTGGAAAAGCTCTACGGCAAAAAGCCTCTTTCCGTGGATGAGATCGTCGCGCAGGTCGCCGCGTTCCGTGAAAGGCTGCGCCCGTTTGTCGGTGACACCACCTCGCTTCTCCTTGAGGCACTGGAGGCGGGCAGGACGATACTCCTGGAAGGGCAGCTGGGGACGCTGCGGGATCCCGATCACGGCATCTATCCCTACCCCACGTCCTCTTCACCGCTCGCGGGTTTCGCCTCGGTCGGCGCCGGCATTCCTCCCTGGGCCATCACACGGGTCGTGGCGGTCACAAAAGCGTATTCGAGCTGCGTCGGCGCGGGCCCCTTTGTCACCGAGCTGCAGGGCGAGGAGGCAGAGACGTTGCGCAAGCTTGGCGGATCGGCAGGGGAATACGGGGCGACCACGGGCAGGCCGCGAAGGGTCGGCTGGTTCGATTGCGTGGCAACCGCATATGGATGCCGCGTGCAAGGGGCCACCGAGGCGGTCATCACGAATCTCGACGTCCTGGGCTACCGGGAGAAAATCCCCGTCTGCACCGGCTACGCACTGGATGGCGCGGTGACGACGAAGTTCCCCGTGTCGCGTCTCCTCGACGCGGCGCGCCCGGTCTATGAAGAGCTCCCCGGCTGGAAGACGGACATCAGCGCCGTCCGGAGCTTCGCCGACCTGCCGCCGAATGCGCGCGACTACGTGCTCTTTGTGGAAGAGCGCATCCACACGCCGGTAAAGTGGGTGTCGATCGGACCTCACCGGGACCAGATCATCACGCGGTAGGCAGCGCCTCGGTCGCCATGTCGACCATCCTGCGCGGATGGGCGAAGCGTATGCCCGCTGCGTCGAAACGCCCCGCGATATCCTCCATGATCGAGTTCTTCAGAAACAGGAAATCGTTCTTCGTGAACCACATGCCCAGGAGCACCTCGACGCCCGACTCCTTGAACTCGGAGAGTATGATCACGGGCTCGGGCTCGTCGAGACTCCACGGATTGGCATCGGCGATCTCGCGGATGATCTGGCGCACCCTTCCGAGGTCCTGCCCATAGGCCACCTGGAAGACGATATCCATGCGGCGGATGGGAAAGCGCGTGATATTGGTCACCTCGGAGGTGAGGATCTTCTCGTTGGGGATGCGCACGAAGAGATTGTCGAATGTGCGGATCTTGATCGAAAGGAGATCGATTGACTGGATGATGCCGGTCGTCGTGCCGATGCGGATGACGTCGCCGATGGCGAATGGCTTCTCCGAGATGAGGAAGAGACCGCTGATGATATTGGACACGCTCGTCTGCGACGCGAAGCCCACGGCGATCCCCACGATTCCCGCCGCGCCGAGGAGCGCCGTGAGCTTCAGGCCCAGCTCGCTCAGGACTGCCAGCAGCACGAGAAAGAACCCCGTGTAGCTGATAGCCTTGCGCGCGATCATCTGCCGCTGCGGCGTTGACTTCCGCAAGACGTAGCGCTGCGCAATGACGGCCAGCACGCGCGCCAGGATGAGCCCCACCACCACGGTGACCGCGATGCGAAGACCGCGCGTAAAGATGTCCGGCGGGAGAGAGCGGAACCAGTTCATCAACTGTTGAAACATCTGCTCTTCGTCCCCTTAGAAGTCGGTGAAGTATTTCAGCATCCCGAAGGTCCTGCGGATATTCCAGCCCGCCGAAGGAGAGCGCGCGTCGGACACCGGCACCAGTCCCTGCTCGTACTCCGGCGGGGTGTGCACGATCTCGATCTGCGTCGCCTGCTCAGGTCCCCTGAACAGCGCGTGGAGGCTGTTCGTCCAGAGTCGAATCCTCCCGCGGAAGACGTTCAGGTTTTCCACGTGGAGACAGATCTTCTCGAAGGCGAGATCGGTCGACGATTCGTTTTCGATCATGAGGGGACAGACGGCGGTGTCCGCGGACGGTTCCAGCGAGTCCACGTTGTGATGCAGCCGCGTGGCAAGCCCCCAGCAGAGCTCGCCGGTGAGCGGATCACCGAACCACGTGCGGGAGAGAGCGCCCAGCGGCTCCTCGAAGATTCGCGAGGGGCGATACCCCGACGTGGAGAGGCGGAACCATACGGGGAGCTGCAGGAAGAATATCGTGCTCTGCCCGGGCAGGAGCGTGAGGGCGCGGTCGGGCCGAACGACCACCGGCCGATCCGGGAGAACCGGCGATGGCTGAATGGGGCCTCCGTCGCGGTGGAGGTAGTGACGCCATTCCGACGAGGTGGGCTTGGCAGTCCTCGGCATGAAGGCGCATTGTGCTTCTCCCGCGCGCTGTGAATGCGGCAGGGACAGGACGTGCCATTCGGTTTCGATGCGCTCTACCCAGATGCGGCGCTGGGGGAACTTCCACTCCGCGCATTTCTTCTGGGGGATTTCAACCGGTTCCCAGACCGCAATGCCGGTCTTCTGCATGCCACCTCTCTTACTTCTCTTGTCGGCTCCTTTTCAGCAGGAGGATACCGATGATGAGAAGAACCACCGGGATTACAAGGGCAGCCAGGGGGAAGCTCACGGCGAACAGCGCCATGGTCCAGCGGCTGAACGGGTCCGCGAAGAGCCGTAAAATGCCGACCACACCTGCCAGCAATATCACCCAGCCGAGGGTGCTCCGATTAAGGAGCACCCGCTCCCAGATCGTCTTCATCGCATCATCATCGGTGCCGTGAGGCTCTCGCCCGCTTCTCTGGGCGTCGGCGATCGCCATTGAATCGAAGACCGCATAGCTCAGGAAGAGCACGCTGATGGTCGGGATGAGATACGCCGTCATCCAGTACATGCCGGTGGCGTCAGAATACAGCAGGATGAAAAAGACGGTGACGACCAGCAGACCCATGAGCATGAAGCCCTTGCCGATGAGGCCCAGGAACATGTGCCCCGCCCCGGGCACGATACTGAGAAGCCCGGCGGCGAGTTTCCGCCATCCCGGGTGGACGCGGGATCCCGTGCCGCGGGCGGCCACGATCCGTGAGAGGCAATCGCGGCACCAGGGGCGATGATCAAGCTCCACCGTGCAGGCGCTGCAGTACGGCTTGCCGCACTCGGCGCAGCGCGCCGTCTCTTCGACCCGAGGGTGATTCGTGCATTTCATTCTCCGTTGCCTCCCACCTGCTGCTCTCCGAGTATTCCCCGTACCGCTTTGTCGGCGCTCTGCAGGACACCCTGCACCGCGGTCGACCCGCCGACCCCGGCGTCAGCCCCCCGCGCTGCGATCAGCGATGTGTACGCTGCGCGGGGTATCACGAGGCTTGCCATCAGCACGAATGCGGTAACCATGAAGCTGAAGGCCACCCTGCGGTACATCGTGCTGAGGCTGCGCCGCCGCGCCCCCGGCGCCTCCTCGGCGGCCGGCTGCCCCGCAAGGGCCTGCCGGTACACCTGGTTCATGACCTTTGCCGCAAAGCCCGGCGGCGCCCGCAGGACCGGCGCGCTCCCGAGCGCGGTTGACAGGCGACGAGCCGTGGCGATGCGCACCGTGCAGCGCGCGCAGCCGATGGCATGAGACGCCACGGCGCGCGCCTCTGCCGGGCTGCATGCGCCAACGACAAGGCGATCGATCAGTGAATCCACCTGTGCGTGTCTCATCGCCTGCCTCCCTGCCCGATTTTCTCCAACCGCAGGCGGAGCTGACGTCGCGCACGGTAGAGCCGTGTTTCCACTGTCTTCACGGGCACCTCCAGGATCGACGCAATCTGCTCATAGGAGAGCTTCTGATAATAGTGAAGGATGACGACGCTGCGATAGATATCGTCCAGACCATCCAGCGCCTGCTGCACGAAGGCCTGCTCTTCCCCGTCGATCACCTTCTTCTCTAAGTTAACCCTTCCATCGCTCTGATCGGCCTCGGTCTCGAGAGAGGAGCTTGTGCGGCCGGGTCTGCGATTCTTCCGCCGCCAGTCAGCGCACATGTTCCAGGTGATCCGGTAAAGCCACGTGGAAAACTTCGCCTCCCCTTTGAATGCGGGAAGCGCACGGTGGACCCGGAGAAAGACCTCCTGCGCCACATCTTCTGCCTCCGCCCGATCGCCGATCAACCGCAGGCTCATGGCAAACACGGGATCGGCATAACGCGTAACGAGCTGGGCAAAGAAGCGCGTTTCTCCTGCGCGCACGCGCGCGATGAGCTCGTCATCATCCACCGTCTCCGTTTTCGCGCTCCGGGGCACCGTCTCACCATATCCGCGCGCAGAATGCGCTGTCAAACAGATTCGACGCGACAGGAGCGAAAAGCACTTCACGCGCCTACGGGCAATATTTCGCGCCCGGGTGAAGGGTGATGAAGCCAAAGGCCGTCTGATCGGCTGAGAAGGAGAACAGGAATGCAGGAAAACAGAGCGCGCTGCGCGTTGATCACGGGCGCGAGCCAGGGCCTGGGCCGGGCCCTCGCGGAAGAGTGCGCAGGCCGCGGCATGGACCTCGTCCTTGTGGCGCTTCCCCAGACGGGGCTCGCCGACGTCGCGCGGATCCTCGCACGCGCCTACGCCGTTCGCATAGAAACGATAGAGGCCGACCTCACCGACCCGAAGACGCCGCCGGCCATCGAGGCGCGCATGCGCACAAAGGGATACGCGGTGGATACGCTCATCAACAATGCCGGCGTCGGATTTACAAGCCGTTTCGCGCAGTCCTCGGAAGAGCAGAACGAGGCGACGGTGCAGCTGAACGTCGTCGGGCTCGTGCGCATGACGCAGCAGATCCTGCCCTCCCTCCAGAGGCAGCGGCACGCATGGATCCTCAATGTGGCGAGCCTTGGCGCATACTTTCCCATGCCTTCGATGCCCGTCTATTCATCCACGAAGAGCTTCGTGCTCACATTCAGCCAGGTTCTTCGCGCAGAGCTTCGCTCCTCGGGCATTCGAGTGAGCGTGCTCTGTCCCAACGGCATCCGCACCAACCGCAGCACCCGCGAGCTGATTGCGCGCCAGGGCTGGGCGGGCAGGGTCACGTGCAAGTACCCTGACGAGGTGGCACGGGCCGCCGTGGCTGGTCTCTTTCGCGGCAAAGCCCTGATCGTGCCGGGAGCGGTCAATCGCGCCCTTGTCAGGGCAAGCCCGCTCGTTCCCCGGGGCCTGTACATGTCGGTGATTGCGCGGCGGTGGGGCACGGCGGAATCTCCATCTGGCGCATTGCCGCCGACGGCACCGCGGACAGCGGCGTCTCCCGCATAGGAAGCAGCATGAATGACAACATGAAGGGAAAGACCTGCGTGATAACGGGCGCCACCTCGGGCATCGGCCGTGAAGTGGCGACCCAGCTCGCCGCGCAAGGTGCGCGCATCATGGGCGTCGGGCGGTCCTCCGCGCGCTGCGCCGAGGCATGCACGGCAATCGTGTCCGCGTCGGGGAATCGCGAAGTGTCGTTCCTGGTCGCCGATCTTGGCCGCATGTCGGATATCCGGGGGCTCGCCGCGGGAATCGCGCGGCATGCGCCACGGATCGACGTTCTCATCAACAATGCCGGCACTTTCACATTCACGCGCAAGCTGACAAGTGACGGGCTTGAGACACAACTCGCGGTGAACTGGCTCAGCGCGTTCATGCNNATTTCTCGGGCAAAATGCACTGGAATGACCCGGGCCTTCGGCATGGCTACCAGGGCTTGAAGGCATACGATCAATCCAAGCTTGCGCTGGTTCTTTTCACTTATGAGCTTGCGCGCCGGCTGGGAGATACGTCTGCAATCGCCTGCCACGCTGTCGATCCGGGGCTCGTCAAGACCGACATCGGCCTCAAGGGAAACAGCAGTGTCGTCAAATTGATCTGGAAGCTGCGGACGCGAAATGGCATCGGCCCGTCGGAGGCGGCCGAATCTATCGCTTACTTGGCATCAGATGCTTCGGTGGGAGGCAAAACGGCGAAATACTGGAAAGAGTGCAAGGAGCTTGAATCTTCAAAGGCCTCGCATGATACGGTCGGAGCAAAGAGACTGTGGGAATTAGGGAAGATGCTCAGCGGCGTAA
>PMDT01000108.1:8869-13506 GCA_003154555.1 Spirochaetaceae bacterium | reverse complement strand
TATAGACCAGCTTCCTGTCCTTCCCAAAGAGGAAAAAATGGGGAGTCCGCAGCCCGCCATATGCCTTTGCGGCATCCTGGCTTTCGTCGCGAAGATAGACCCACGGAAACTTCTGCTCCTGCATGCGCGTCACCATGTGCGCGAAATCATCGTCTGCGTGCGTCTTTTCGTCGTTGGCATTGATGGCGACGAAAACAACGCCCCTTGACTTGTACTTCTCCGCGCTCTTGCGTGTCACCTCGTCGGAGCCGATGACGTACGGGCAATGATTGCAGGTGAAAAAGACGACCAGCGTGGAGGCTTCCTTGAAGCTGTCCAGCGTATATGTCCTGCCATCAGTGGCAGGGAGACGAAACCCGGGGGCTTTTGCCCCGAGACCGAGTGTGAAGCTCACGGCATGCTCCTTGCGTATGGCTCAAATATACCCGCACAGGGCATATCGAAGGAAGGCCCGCGGGAGGGACGTGGACCGTTCGGCGTGCTATCATTCGGCTTCCACCACGGCGATACGAGGAGAGATCGATGCCACTCAGTGAATCATGGCTTGCCGGTGCGCGCGACATCGTCGGAGACAGGCTTCTGCTCGATCCTGACGCTCTTGCGCCATTCAGTCACGACGAGTTCGCAACGGATGCGTTCCGCACGGCTCCGCTCGCCGTGGCGAAGCCCGTTGATGAGAAAGAGGTTGCCGCACTCGTCCGTCTCTGCCTGCGGGAAGGCGTCCCGCTCACGACACGCGGCGGCGGCACCGGCCTGGCCGGCGGATGCATACCGTGTCCCGGCGGCATCGTTCTTTCGATGGAGCTTCAGAACCGGGTGATCGACGCGGACGCGAAGAACCACACGATCACCGTGCAGGCCGGGATGACCCTGAAACGGCTTTACGAAGAGGTGGACGCGCTGTCGCTCTACTTCCCGCCGCACCCGGGGGACGAGGGGGCATTCATCGGTGGCGCGGTGGCTGCGAATGCCGGGGGCGCACGTGCCGTGAAGTACGGCACGGTGAAGCGCTTCGTGCTGGGGCTGCAGGTGGTGATGGCAAGCGGCGAGGTGATGGAGCTCGGGGGGAAGTTCATCAAGTCCAGCTCCGGCTATCACCTGCTGGATCTCATGATCGGCTCAGAAGGCACGCTCGGCGTGATCACGCGCGTGACACTCGGACTTCTCCCGCGCGTGGGGTCGGTACAGACGCTCATCTCCCCGTTCGCAACGGTCCAGCAGGCCATCGAAGCGGTGCCCGGCATGCTCGAACGGGGCATCGTTCCCTGCGCCGTGGAGTTTGTGGAGCATGCGCCGATGCGCGCGGCTGAGAGGCTCCTCAACAAAACCTGGCCTGCCCGAACGGGGGATGCCTCCCTCATGATCATCCTCGACGGCAGAAATGAAGAGGACACCCTCTCACAGGCCGAGACGATCGGTGAGGTCATGGAGAAGGCAGGCGCGCTGGACGTGCTGCTGGCCGACCAGAAGGTGAAACAGGCAGAGATTCTTGAGCTGCGGAGCAATCTTTACGAGGCGGTACGGCCCGCAACGGTGGAGGTATACGACGTCTGCGTGCCGCGCTCACAGATCGCCGGTCACGTCGGCCTGGTCCATGCCCTGGCACAGCGGCTGGGCGCGTCCATGCCCTCCTTCGGCCACGCCGCCGATGGCAACGTGCACAGTCACTTCCTCAAGTCCATCCTCCGGGACGGACTGTTCGGGCCCGAGCTTCCCAACTGGCGGTCGCAGAGGGATGAAGCAACCGCGGCATTGTATGCGGACGTGGCTGAGCGCGGAGGCGTCATCTCGGGCGAGCACGGCATCGGGCTCGTGAAGCGCGCTTACCTCTCAAAGAATCTCGGCCCTGTCCCGATGGCCGCCATGCGCGCGATCAAGCGCGCCCTCGATCCCCAGGGAATCCTCAATCCGGGCAAGATCTTCGAGACCTGATCAAGTCACGTTAACTTCGTTAAGCTGGGATTAAGGGAATTTAACTGCCGCTCTCATCGCCCCCCGCTACTATCTTGCTCAGCGGAGAGAGGAGAGCGCGATGTTTGGAGCGGGCAGATATGGGTTCGCAATGGCGCACGGCTTCGGCTGGCTGTCCTGGGTGGCGCCGATCGCCATGATCGTCTTCTGGGCGCTCTTCGTCGCGGCAATCATCATGCTGATCGTGAATCTCGCACGCCATGGTTTAAAGCCCGTGCGTGAGAATGTGGCCCTTTCCATCCTCCGGGAGCGCTATGCGCGCGGGGAGATCTCCAAACAGGAATTCGATCAGATGCGGAAGGATATCGGATAGGCACTCGGGAGCAGCGACCGGCGTTCGACGATCGCAGCTCCTCGTCATTGCCCTGTGATTGAATGCGCCGTGCGCTACAATGCAGGACAGATGACGACGTAAGCCCTGAACAGGCTGACTTCCTCCTTTTCCGATGGCCATGGGATTCACCCCCATGGCCGTCTTTTATCCTCCTGCCGTCTGTACCCGCTTCCTGCCGGACGTCGCCACGAGGTATGTGCCGGCCAGGATGATCGCTGCGCCCAGTATCATGCTCCACGAGATCGTCTCCCGCAGCAGCAGGAAGCCCCACCCCATGGCAAAGACGGGGATGAGGAAGGTCACCGTCAGCGCACGGGTCGGGCCGATGTCGGCGATCAGGCGGTAGTAGATGAGGTAGGCGATGCCGCTGCACACAAGGGCAAATGCGACCACGATGCCGATGATCGCCGGGCTGAACGCGGCCGGCGCGGGAGGGGAGATGAAAAGAAATGGCAGGAGGGCGAGTCCGCCCATGAGCTGGCTCCCTCCCGCGATGGCCATGGGCTTCGTGCCTGCGGCGCGCTTCTTGACGTAGACGCCGGCCAGCCCGTAGCACATCGGCGCAAGGACGCACGCGATGAGAGCGGCAATCGTGGAAAGGCTCATGACAAGCCCGGCAAGGCTGCTCATCGTGACGACTCCCGCGATCCCGAGCGCAAGGCCGGCAACCTTGCGCATCGAGAGCCGCTCGTCGAGCCAGATGGAGGCAAAAAGCGCGCCGAACATCGGTGAAAGCGAGTTGAAGATCGCCTCCATTGAAGCAGGAAGGACAAGTGCCGCCGCGGAGTACAGCACGAACGGGAGAGCGGAATTGGCGATCCCGATGATGAGAAAATGCTTCCAGTTCTTTTTCCAGTCCGCTGTGAACCGGGTCGCGAAAAAGAAGAGCACCAGGGCGATCCCCGCCAGAAGCATGCGAAAGTCCGCCGTCGCCACCGGCCCGATGAGGGGCGCGAGATAACGGATGAAGATGAACGAACTGCCCCAGATCGCGGAGAGCACCAGGAGAAGGAGAACCGAGATGGCTGTCATGCGCAGAGGGTAGCGGCACGACACATCGCCGGACAACCCGGATCTTGCTGCCTCCAAGGCGCATTCCACGGCCCGCGGCATCCTCCCCGAATGGGTGGTTTTGAGATTTCACCCTTCATGCGTATCTTAGCTTCAGAGAAAGGACGTTGAGACATATGGCAAGCTTTTTCAAACCAAAGAATGCAGACCAGCCCGTGGGCGTGCCCCGCGAGCTGCCGATCCTCCCTTTGCGTGAGATGGTCGCTTTTCCGTTTTCCGTGATCCCGCTCGCGGTAGGAGTTCCCCGCTCGGTCAAGCTCATCGAAGAGGCCATGCAGGGTGACAGCCTCATCGGGCTCCTGGCGTCGCGCGATCCGGCGGTAGAAGAACCCGTCCCGGGGCAGCTCCACGAGACAGGGACCATGGCGCGCATCCTGCGCGTCGTGCGCGGCAACGACGGGGCGATGCAGGTGGTCGTCCAGGGAATCGAGCGTTTCCGCGTTGCGCATTGGATCTCCCCTTCGAATTATCTGCGCGCGCGCGTGAATGCGGCACTGGAGACGGTGGAGACGGACCTTGAGATGGAGGCCCTCGTGGCGAATCTCAAGGACCTGGGCCGCGAGATTGTGGAGCTTTCCCCGAATATCCCCAACGAGGCAGCGCGTTTCCTTGCAACGGTGACCGACCCGCGCTACCTCGCATATCTGGTAGCCGCGAACGTCCAGTTGGAGCCGGCGGACGCGCAGAAGCTCCTGGAGATCGATTCGACGAAGGAGAAGCTCCGCGCCCTCATCATGCATATGCGCCACCAGCGCGAAGTCCTGAGCCTTGGCCAGAAGATCAGGTCCGAGGCCAAGGAGGAAATGGAAAAGGATCAGCGCGAATACTTCCTTCGCCAGCAGATGAAAGCCATCCAGAAGGAATTGGGCGAGATGGACGATACTTCCTCCGTGGCAAACGAGTATACGGAGAAGCTCGCAAAGGCGGCGCTGCCCGAGGAGGCAAAAAAGGAAGCCGAGCGGGAGCTGAAACGACTCTCCGGTATGTCACCGCAGTCGCCCGAGTATTCGATGATCAAGACCTACCTCGACTGGATGGTCGAGCTGCCCTGGAACGTCGCAAGTGAAGATCAGCTGGACATCGTCAATGCGCGCAAAGTGCTCGACGAGGACCACTACGACCTTCAGGAGGTGAAGGACCGCATCGTGGAGTTCCTCGCGGTGCGGAAGCTCTTCAAGGAGCGCGGCATTCAGCGGGACCGGGCGGAAGACGGGAAGACGGGAAAGGCGATGGGCGCCATCCTCTGCTTCGTCGGGCCTCC
>PMDT01000108.1:0-8854 GCA_003154555.1 Spirochaetaceae bacterium | reverse complement strand
GTTTTCATGCTCGACGAGATCGACAAGGTGGGAAGCGACTGGCGGGGAGATCCCTCCAGCGCGCTCCTGGAAGTGCTGGATCCGGCGCAGAACGGCACATTCCGCGATCACTACCTCAATGTCGATTTCGACCTGACCGACGTGATGTTCGTGACCACGGCCAACCAGCTCGAGCCGATCCCCGCTCCCCTGCGCGACCGGATGGAGATCATCCACCTGGACGGGTACACGGAGTACGAAAAAGTGAAGATCGCACAGGAGCACCTGGTGAAGCGGCAGCTCGCGGCAAATGGCCTGCACGAGGGAGAGATCACCTTCACGGAGGAAGCACTCTTCAAGATCGTTCAGGACTATACACGCGAGGCGGGTGTGCGCAACTTCGAGCGCCAGATCGGCACCATCTGCCGCAAGAGCGTGACGAAGATCGCCGCGCAGGACGCGGGCGCCCCGGCTGCGGCGGTGGTGATCACTCCGGAGGTGGTGCGCGATCTTCTGCGCAAGGAGAAGTTCGAATCCGACGCTTCGGAAACCATCGAGATCCCCGGCATCGCCACGGGACTGGCCGTCACGCCGGTCGGCGGTGACATCCTCTTCATCGAGGCGACGCGAATGAAGGGCAAGGGTGACTTCACCCTCACGGGCCAGCTCGGCGACGTGATGAAAGAGAGCGCGAGGATCGCCTACAGCTTTGTCAGGTCCAAGGCCGCGGAGCTCGGCATCGACCCCGAAGCGTTCGCGCAGACAGACGTCCATGTGCATGTGCCCGCGGGCGCCACGCCCAAGGATGGGCCTTCGGCGGGTGTTGCAATGACAATGGCCATCGCGAGCCTCTTCACGGGTCGGCCAGTGCGCGGCAACGTCGGCATGACGGGAGAAGCGACGCTTCGCGGCAGGGTCCTTCCCATCGGTGGCGTGAAGATGAAGGTGCTCGCTGCCCACCGTGCGGGGCTTACGACAGTGATACTCCCCAAGCGCAACGAGCGGGATCTGGATGACGTTCCCGCCGACGTGCGCAGCAAGATGACATTTGTCCTTGTTGAGAGGATAGACGAGGCGCTTGCGGCAGGACTCTCGGAAAAGGTGAAGGCCGAGCCCGCGCACGTGCTGATTGCTTAGAGAACTCTCCGAAGCCGGGGCGGGTGCCGTGCGGCACCCGCCGCCCCGACAGGCTTTTGGAGAAGTGTACGGCTCCGAACGGACCCGGCAGCAATGCGTCGGTATATTCTGTCAGGAGTCCACAATGAAAAAGCTACTTGCCCTCGCGGCTTTCGTGCTTGTCTTGTCCCTTACCGGTTGCGTCGGATGGGTGCACTGGAGAGGCATTCCCCCGCAAGGTCAGCGTCAGGAACAGGGGAACGAACGGCGCGGTCAGCCCCAGGATCCCTCGCAGAACCAGCGCCAGTACCCGCAGCGGGGCAATTAAGCGAGCTCGGTCACCTCGTCCCTTGAAACACTCCGGCCTCCTTCACGCATCAAGACGCGTGAAGGAGGCCGGGGTCTTGACCTCAATCCCTTGCGTTGCCTATAGTTGCGCGAGCCGTGGAGCTGCGGCTCCGCTATCGGGGGATTAGCTCAGTTGGTAGAGCGGCAGGTTCGCAATCTGTAGGTCGGGGGTTCGACTCCCCCATCCTCCATACCACCCATGAATCTCACCCTGCTGACGGATTTCTACGAGCTTTCAATGATGCAGGGCCTCTTCCTGCACGACGAGAATCCCCAGGTCGTCTTCGACATGTTCTTCCGACGCCAACCTTTCAATGGGGGTTTTGCGCTCTTTGCGGGGCTGCAGACGGCACTCGCCCAGATCGAATCGCTGCACTTCTCGGATGACGATCTCTCCTACCTGGACGGCCTGGGCATTTTTCGCAGGGACTTTCTCGATTACCTGAAGGGTTTCCGATTCAACGGCGACATCTGGAGCATGGACGAAGGGACCCTTGCCTTTCCCGGCGAGCCGCTCGTGCGCGTCCATGCATCCCTCATGGAGGCGCAGCTCATCGAGAGCGCCCTCCTGGCAATCGTCAATTTCCAGACGCTCATCGCAACAAAGACCGCGCGCATCGGCCTTGCGGCGGGCGGAGGCGGCATCGTCGAGTTCGGACTGCGCCGCGCGCAGGGCGTTGACGGCGCGCTTTCCGCGTCCCGCGCGGCATTCATCGGCGGAGCGATTGCGACGTCAAACACGCTCGCGGGCAAGCTCTATGGCATCCCTGTTCGCGGCACCATGGCGCATTCCTGGATCATGGCGTTCGGCAGCGAACGCGAGGCCTTCGAGAAATACGCCGAAGCGTACCCGGATGCCACCGTGCTTCTCATCGATACCTATGACACCCTGGGCAGCGGCATCGAGAACGCCATTGCCGTCGGTCAAAAGCTGCGCGACGCGGGACACGCGGCCTTCGGTGTGCGCCTGGACAGCGGGGACCTCGAATATCTCAGCAAGAAGGTCCGCGCCCGACTGGACCAGGCGGGACTTGGCGGTGCGCGCATCATGGCATCCAACGAGCTGGATGAGAGCATCATCCAGCAACTGGTCGCGCACAACGCGCCCATCGACATCTGGGGCGTGGGCACGAGTCTCGTCACAGGCGCCGGCGACCCGGCGCTGTCGGGCGTCTACAAGATGGCCGCCCGTCAATCGGGCTCGGCGTGGGTGCCCACGATCAAGGTCTCCAACAACCCTGACAAGGTCACCAATCCCGGCATCAAGCAGGTCTGGCGTTTTGCCAATGGAGACAACAACCTGCTTGCGGACCTCATCTGCCTGGCGGAGGAAGAGCCCCGGCCCGGCGTGGCATATACTTTCCACCACCCGACCGGCGACTATCGTTCATTCCACTTGTCCGACTATCACGCCATCACGCCGCTGCTGCGCCAGCAGATGAAAGCCGGACGGACGATCACGCCGTGGCCGCCGCTTGCGACGATCCAGATGCGCGCGCGCGACGAGCTGGCTCGGCTCGACGATACCTTCAAGCGCCTCATCAATCCCCACCTCTACAAGGTTTCCCTTTCGGACAGGCTCTTCGAGCTGAAAGCGCGCCTGATCCGGGAGAACCTGTCCCGAGGAGCCCAGCAATGATCCTTTCCGATGACACCTTGCGGAAAATGATGGCGGACGGCACGATCGTGGTCGAGCCATTGGAGCCCTACCAGGTGCAGCCGGCCTCAATCGACCTGAGGCTGGGACGGCACTTCCTGAAGATCGATGAGAACACCCTGGAAAGCCTCAGCCTGGATTCAGAGCTCCCCTACGTGAAGATTGAGAAGGACGAAATCATCATCCCACCGCATTCATTCCTCCTGGCCACGACCGTGGAGCTCATCCGCCTGCCGGCGAATGTCACCGCGTTCGTCGAAGGCCGCAGCTCCATCGGCCGGATGGGCCTGTTCATCCAGAATGCGGGTTGGGTGGACCCGGGATTCGAGGGCACGATCACACTGGAGCTTTTCAATGCGAACAGGCTGCCCCTGAAGCTGGCGAGCGGACGCCGCATCTGCCAGATCGTCTTTGCGCAGATGGACAAGCCCACGCGGACCCCTTACGCGGGCAAATACCAGGGCCAGCGTGGCACGGTGGGAAGCAGGATATTCCGGGATTCAGACGGGCGGGCGCTGCCCTGAGAAGAAGGAGAGCCGCGTTTCCGCGGCTCGAGCGGTGCGAAAAACCGCTTGCGAAACGATCACTTTCACTCGATCCTAGAAGCAATGATCATGATTGAAAAACGCGCGGTCGGCCGCGGCGCGCCCTGCCTGGTCGTTGCGGAGCTCGGCACCTCCCACCGGGGAGACCTGGAAAAGGCACGCGCGCTCATCGAGGCAGCCGTGGCTGCCGGCGCAGACTGCGTCAAGTTCCAGCTCGTGCACGCGGAGGAAATCCTTCACCCCCTGTCGGGAATGGTCGATCTTCCCACCGGCAGGATCGCGCTCTACGAGCAATTCAAGGCGCTGGAGAAAGGCGTCGACTTCTACCGCGCTCTCAAGCAGATGACCGAGGCAGCGGGCGTGCTTTTCCTCTGCACCCCGTTCGGCATCAGGAGCGCGCGGGAGCTTCGCTCTCTCGGCGTGCGGGCCGTCAAGATAGCCTCACCCGAGCTGAACCACCTGCCCCTGCTGGAAGAGACGGCCGGCTATGGGCTGCCATTGCTCCTGTCCTCAGGCGTCTCACTCCTTGGCGACATCGAGCGGGCCCTTGCAATCACCGGCAGGGACAGGATCGTTCTGCTCCATTGCATCACGTCGTATCCCGCTCCCGAGGAGCAGTACAACGTGTCCGTGCTCCAGAGCCTGCGCGCCGTGTTCGGCGTCGAGGTGGGCCTTTCCGACCATTCGATGGATCCCGTCCTCGTGCCTGCACTCGCTGTGGCACATGGTGCCTCCGTGATTGAGAAGCACTTCACGCTTTCCCGGCAGGGCAGCGGTCTTGATGACCCCATTGCTCTTGAGCCTGCGCAGTTCGCGCGCATGGTGAGCGCGATCCGTGAAGCGGAGGCGACAGGCCGGGACGGCACCCTGGCAAAGCTGCGCCGGGAATTTGGCGACAAGCGGGTTGCCGCGACGCAGGGCACCGGCATCAAGGAGCTGGCCCCGGCGGAACAGGCAAACTATGCGCGCACGAACAGGTCGATCCACGCTATTCGCCCAATCGGCAAGGGCGACATCATCGACCAGGACGCGGTGGCCGTGCTCAGGACGGAAAAAGTTCTCCGGCCTGGCCTTGGTCCCGAGTTCCTCCACCTCGTGGTCGGCGCGCGGGCGCGAAGATCGGTTCCCGACGGCGAAGGCATCGAGTGGGCCGACCTGATCTGAAGGTACTGCTATCGGCGGTCGTGGGACGCCGGCGACGACAGGTACTGTGACAGGGCGAGCCCCGTCATCTGCGCGGCAAGGGCAAGATTCTCCGCGACATCGGGTGAAAGCACGAGACCTTCCCGCCGCACCCGCGCCTGGTGCGCATGCTCCCGCTCGCCGGGAACGATTATCGGGTCGCCTCCTTCGACGGGCGGTGCGGCATGGATTTCATCGATCAGCGCATCGACGCGCTCCAGGAATTCCTTCCGGCCGCCGAAAACAGCCGGATCCATCGCGATGAATGCGGCCCCGTGCTCCGTCGGTCGGGCAAGGTCACCGATCATCCACGATCCGACCCCCCAGGTCGCCGCGGCGCCGCTCACGAGCGCTGCCAGCGCTTCGACGAGGAGGGCAAGCCCGAAGCCTTTGTGGCCTGCCGCGGGGGCGAGAGATGCTTTCTCGGGATACAGACTGGCATCCGTGGTCGGGCGGCCGTCGAGGTCGACGATCCAGNNATGCCGTGAGGCAGGCAGGGCATAAGAGAAAGGATTGGTGCCCAGAACTGCCTTGCGCGAACCCGGGGCAACAACAGACGGGATGTCGTTGGCAACGCTGATGCCGATAAGCCCCGCGTGCGCCGCCATGAGACTGTAGCAGCCGACCGCGGCGAAGTGCCCCCCGTTGCGCACCCCGACGTAGGCAATACCCGTGGATCCCGCCTTGGCGATGGCGACCTGCATGCTGAAAACGCCCGTCACGGCACCGAGTGCCGCGTCTCCATCCACGAGTGCCCACGCGGGCCCTTCCTTGATCACGTGCGGCCGACCCTGCGATCGCGTTCCGCCGGCCTTGAGCCGTTTCAGATAGCCGGCGAGCAGCTTCACGCCGTGCGTGGAAACGCCGAACTCGTCCGCCGTCGCAAGGATGTCGGCCGCAGATTCGGCGTGATCCGCGGGAAGGCCGGCCTCCAGGAGCGCGTCATTGATGAAGCGCCGCAGCGACGCGGAGCTGATGGACATCGTCTGGGTCACCGGTAGGTCACCGCCACCTTTCCAATGGCGCCAAAGTCCGCGTCCNNGCATCGTCAACGCCGCGGGATGGATTGCTCTCCTTGACGCGCGCACGCACCCGGCATAGACCAGAACAAGGGGGATCCATGGCGGAGCGCGTTTGTCCCTGGTGGCTCGGTTTCTGGCTTGCAAGCCCGTTGCGGAAGCTCATGCTGAATCCGCGCGCGGTGGTCCAGCCCTTCGTAACGTCAGGAATGATCGTCCTGGAACCGGGCCCGGGCATGGGCTTCTTCACGCTGCCCCTCGCGCGCCTGGTGGCTCCCGGCGGTCGTGTCGTCGCCGTCGACATCCAGCAGAAAATGCTCGACGGCCTCAAACGGAGGGCGCGTCGCGCAGGGCTGCAGGAACAGGTCGAGCCTCGGCTGGCAAGGCCATCGGGCATGGGTGTCGAATCGCTGCAAGGAAAGGTCGACTTCGCGCTTGTCTTTGCAATGGTGCACGAAGTGCCGGATGCGGCCCGATTCTTTCGCGAGATTGCGGCCGCCCTCAAACCAGGCGGGCAGCTGCTTTTCTGTGAGCCGGCAGGTCATGTCACGGAATCCATGTTCGCGGAATCGCTGCGCCTGGCCCAGGAGGCGGGTCTTTCGGATATAAAACGTCTTTCCGTGCATGGGAATCTCGGCGCGGCGTTGACCCGACACTAGAAGAGTCAGTCACCGACGGCGTGGAGCGGGTCCTGCAGCACGGCAGCGACCGCGGCCGCCGCGCTCTCGGCCGCGCGCTTTCCATTGCGGCCGACCCTGATCAATTTCCCCAGGACCCCGGGATGACGAAGAATCGCGGCGATCATGCGCCCGGGCCTGAAGCTGCCACTGGAATCGATGAATGTTTCAATCCGCAGGGGAATGGGCTCATCGGGATTGTCGCTCACGGTCCTGATCGAGAGAAGCGGCGTGCCGTGCTCCTGCGCTGCGCGCGCGAAGCCTGTTGTTTCCATTTCAAGGACAGGGTGCGGCCAGCGCGCGAGCTCCTGCGCGGTGGGCTGCGGCCCGCGCGTCGTAATCACCGTGCCGTCAAAGAGATGGGCGCAGCGGGTGTCCAGCGCGCGCTGAGCTGCCGCCCGTGCCGCGGCGGAAAGACGGGACAGGGCCAGCCCCGGGCCGGTCGTACCCTGGTCCAGCAGGGCGACATGGGCGGGCAGGATCGCATCGCCTATGCGCAATTCCTTTTCGACGGCGCCGGCGATGCCATAGGACAGGAGATAGCGCGGCGCAGCCGCAGCCAGGAGCGCGCGGGCGGCCGCATATGCTTTTTCGATGCCCATGCCGGATTCCACCAGGATGCAGTCGACACCGGCCACCGCGATACGGCGCGCGCGGAAACCGGGCAGGGGATAGGGCCTGCCGCGGCCCAGAAGACGCAGCAGTGGCCGCGCTTCCATCGCCATCGCTACGACAATCCCGATTGTGTCAGCCATGGAGAGAAAGAGTATCACCGTCAGATTTCCGCCGCGTCAAGCAGGCAACGCGACGCCGCGCAGCGGCTTGGAGCGAGCGGCGACTTCTAGTACCTTCACGATGTGACGACCAATCAAAAGTACACCGTCGGGCTGGTGCAGATGGCGCCGACCCCGGATCCCGATGCAAATGTACGACGGGCAGCGGCCCTGGTCCGCAAGGCGGCAGCAGACGGCGCCCGCGTCGTCTGCCTTCCCGAGCTCTTCCGCTCGCAGTATTTCTGCCAGAGCGAGGAGGCGCGGCATTTCGACCTTGCCGAACCGGTGCCCGGGCCGACGACACAGGCAATGACGGCTGTGGCTTCAGAGAAAAAAATCAGCATCATCGTGCCGGTATTCGAGAGGCGGGCGTCGGGCGTCTACCACAACAGCGCGGCGGTCATCGGACCGGACGGCGCAATGCTGGGCCTGTATCGCAAGATGCACATNNTGGTATCCCGAGGCGGCGCGGCTGGTGTCCCTGCATGGAGCCGGCGTGCTTTTCTATCCCACCGCCATCGGGTGGCATCCGCGTGAAAAGACGGAGCACGGCGCAGCCCAACGCGACGCATGGGTGACAATCCAGCGCTCACATGCCATTGCCAACGGGGTTTACGTCGCCGCCGTCAATCGCGCGGGCCTTGAGCGCCCGACCGGCGGGGACGGCATAGAGTTCTGGGGCGGCACATTCCTCGCCGATCCCTTCGGGCAGGTCGTTGCCACGGCAAAGACCGACGGTGAGGAGATCGTCCTGGGAGAGATCGATCCTGCGCGGATCGAGGAAGTGCGGCGCAACTGGCCCTTCCTCCGCGACAGGCGCATCGATTCCTACGACGGCCTCTCCAAGAGATTCCTGGACGAGACATGAGCCGGGAAGGCGCTCCTGTTCCCGTCCCCGCGGCGCTGGGTTTCCGCATGCCCGCGGAATGGGAGCCCCACGCGGCGACATGGATCGCATGGCCGCACAACATTTCGGACTGGCCGGGCAAGTTCGCCCCTGTGCCCTGGGTGTACGGCGAAATCGTGCGGAAGCTCTGCCGGGGCGAGCGCGTCCATGTCCTGGTGAGCTCGGTGGCGCACGAGCATTCCGCACGGGGCATCCTCGCGCGAATCGGGGCGGAAGAAGCCGCAGTCGACTTCCACCGGGTCCCGACCAACCGGACATGGATGCGCGATTTCGGCCCGGTATTCATTCGTACGGAGGTGCCACGAAAGGAGCTGGCGGTCGCCGGCTTCCGATTCAACGCGTGGGCGAAGTACCCCGACTGGCAAAAGGATTGCCGGGTTGCCGATGCCATCGCCCGTTCAACGGGCCGAAGACGATTTGTCGCCACGGCAAACGGGAAAGACGTCGTGCTGGAAGGCGGCAGTATCGACGTGAATGGCCGCGGCGCCCTGCTCACCACGGAAGAGTGCCTGCTGGACACTGCCGTTCAGCCGCGCAACCCGCACCTGGACCGGACCGGCGTCGAGACGATGCTGCGGGATTACCTGGGGGCGACAAAAGTGCTCTGGCTGGGCAAGGGCATTGCCGGTGACGACACGCACGGCCACGTGG
>PMDT01000416.1 GCA_003154555.1 Spirochaetaceae bacterium | reverse complement strand
GAGAAGGCCTTCGGCGAGCTTGCCGCAAAGCTCCCCTTCGTGACGGGCTTTGAATGGGGACGCAATACCAGTCCCGAAAAGCTCGACCATGGGTTCACGCATTGCTTCATCGTGACCTTCCCGAGCGAGGCAGACAGGGATACCTATCTGCCCCATCCGGACCACCAGGCCTTCTGCCGCAAATACCTCGACCCCAACCTCGAAGAGGTCTGCGTCGTGGATTTCCGGGCCCAGGCCTGAGCTCGAAAGCAATGACCGCCGCAGAAATCCTCAAGCTCAATGGCAACATGAAGGATTCACCGCTCATGGATGCGGTCCGCCGCTTCCATGCTCTCAGCAGCTCTCGGGGCTTGCCGTACTGCGTCGTTGGCGGCATGGCGGTTGTCAGGAACGGCTACCCGCGAACCACCATCGACGTCGATATTCTCACTTTCAAGAAGGCCTGGCGCACGCTGCTGCCGCTGGAGGGAGAGATCTCCAGTCAGGGAATCGACAGCTGCGTTGACAGGGCGTCGGGAGTGACGATCGATATCCTTTTCGCTGATGAGGATTGGGAGATGGTGATTCCGATGCCGGATCCTCTGAGCGCAGGGGAGTATGACGAAGAGCTCGGGGCAAGATTCATCCGACTGCACGATCTCATTCAGCTCAAGATGGCAGTCCATCTTTCGAAGCTTCAGGATTCAGGCGCTGATGTTGCCGCAAAAGATCTCAGTGACGTGTACGAGCTGATGCGCAGAAACCTCGCGAAGTTTTCCCCTGACGTCATCCGGTCATATGACCCTGCCGTCAGGAAGCGCTGCATGAGGACCTTTGAGAGCGCCATGAGGGCTTCAAAACGGGAAAAACGCGAGCGCGGAGACGTCGCACAATGACCGGAGGACACGATGAAACTGACCGGGAACACGATTGTCATCACGGGCGGAACCTCGGGAATCGGGCGGGAGCTGGTCGGAAGGCTCCTTGAACGGGGCAACGCGGTGATCACGTGCGGACGGCGCAAGGACCGGCTGGACGAGTTGAAAGCAGCGCATCCCGCCCTTTCGACATATGTTTGTGACGTCACGGATGAGAACCAGCGGAAGGAGTTTGCCGCGCGGGTCGCCTCCGCGCATCCGGCCGCGAACGTGCTGGTCAACAATGCGGGCATCCAGCTCAAGATGGAGTTGACGCGGCCCGCGGATCTCGCGGCCGTGCGCAGGGAGGTGGAAACGAATCTTATCGCCCCCGTCCATTTCGCCATGCTCTTCACACCCCTTCTCGCAAAGAAGGACGGGGCGGCGATCGTCAACATCAGCTCCGGCCTCGCGTTCTCACCCATTGCATTCATGCCGATCTACTGTGCGACAAAGGCTGCCATTCATTCGCTCAGCCTGAGCCTGCGCCGCCAGACGCGCGACATGGGCATCAAGGTGTACGAGATCGCACCGCCCTCCGTGGACTCCGAGCTGGGTCACGAGCGCTGGACGAAGGAGCAGACCTCTCACGGCGGCATGCCCGTCGCGGAGTTCGTGAAAGGAATGCTCGCAGCGCTGGAGGCAGATATTGCCGAGACAGGCATCGGCCAGGCCGAAGGCATGCGGGAGAAGAGGGAAGCGCTTTTCGACGCGATGAATCACTAGTCCGCGGTCAGACGATGAAGCCGAGCGCCTTCATTTTTGCCGGCGGCGCGATACTCCTGTGGAGCACGCTCGCGCTTCTCAGCTCGCAGGTGGCTCATCTTCCCGCGATCCTCACCACGGGCATCGCCCTTTCCATCGGCGGGTTCCTTGGCCTTGCGCGCGTGAAGGAGTGGCGCGTTCCCCTCCGCACACTGCTGGTCGGCATCTGCGGCATCGGCGGGTACCACCTGATGCTTTTCACCGCGTTCCGGCTGGCGCCGCTGGTCGAGGCGAATCTCATCAACTATCTGTGGCCGCTCCTCATCGTGCTGCTCACCCCCGCCATACTTCCCGGCGTCGGTCTGCGGGCTCATCATGTCGTCGGCGCGGCCCTGGGCCTGGCGGGTGCGGCGCTGATCGTCACGGGCGGTTCGATCCACCCCGATTTTTCGCATCTCCCGGGCTATCTCCTTGCCGCGGCCGCGGCTCTGACGTGGGCCGTCTACTCGCTGCTCACGAAACGCCTTCCGGCCTTCGGCAGCGGCGCGGTGGGTGCTTTCTGTCTTGCCGGCGGCGTGCTCTGCCTCGCCGTGTATTTCGTCGGGGCCGGAGCGGCAGGCTTCGCCATCGTGCGGTCAGGCGACTGGCCGTTCCTGCTTCTCCTGGGCATCGGGCCCATGGGGGCCGCGTTCTTTCTCTGGGATGCCGCGTTGAAACGGGGCGATTCCCGTATCATCGGCGCGCTGTCCTACATGACGCCGCTCCTGTCGACTCTCGCCCTGGCGATCGTCGGCGGGCGGAGCGTGAGCCTTCTCGCGGGCCTCGCGATGGTCCTGATCGTCGTCGGTGCGTTGACCGGATCGNNCGCTACCGCACGGAAAGGCCCGGCCTTTTGATGATTTCGTTGCATCAGGAAGAAGTTATGCGCGTGACGAATCTCAACGCTTCGAGACCGATCGTCGACGTGAGCACGGCATGGCTTGCGTACTGGGAAAAGATGCGCGGCCAGAATGCCTATTTGTGCTCCGTGAAGGAATGCATCAACAGGCCCTCTGTCGGCGGCCTGGTCCAGAAGAAAGGGCAGGTCGACGACAGCTGGTACGTCGTTCCTCTCTGCAAAGACTGCAACAACAAGACGGGGCAGGACCTGGACATCTGGGATCAGGCGACCTTGGTTCGCACGGGCGAATCGGCAGTGCTGCGGCATGCGCCGGCGCGACCGGTTTCGGTGTCCCGCATCTCGGGCTCTCTCACCCTCCCCCGTCTCTCATCGGACAGGGCCTGACGTTCAGCCGGGGCGGATTGCGCCGGCTGAGCCGCTGCCCGTCGCGTCCGGCAGCAGTCGGTGAAACTCATGCCGGACGACCTCGTAGCATTCGCAGA
>PMDT01000205.1:167-2527 GCA_003154555.1 Spirochaetaceae bacterium | reverse complement strand
TTTCAGTCGCAGCTTGCGGTTCTTGGAGACCGGCTCCACGACGTCCCAGGGGATGATGCCTGTACGCGCCGACTCGCGCCTCTTGCGGCCGGGAAAGAGCCGCAGGAGACCCAGCCGCCGCAGGAGACCCGTGCCTCCCGTGTCGACATTCGCCACGTAGAAGGTGTCCTTGACGCGCGCGAGCTCGATGTCGTTGACNNTGTCAAAGTCGACGTCAATCACCCGGACGACTTTCTGGTCGTTGACATCGATGATCTGCTGGTCGAGGATATCGCGGACGAGGAAGATGTCTCCCTCCGCGTGAGCATGAGGCTTGATTGCGGAGAGTTTCTGCATCAGGGGGATGGCCGGGGCCACGAGCACCGCCACTTCCGTGATGGGAACGCAGATCGTGCCGCGCGGCATGCGGATCTGGAGGGCGACCACCTGCGGAAGGGGCATGGATTCGCGTGCGCGCGCCACGATGTCCCGCAGGTATCCCACCCGGACACCGTCGACGTCCGTCACGGGCTTTCCGATCAGCTGACTGACATATGGCATCGGGAGCCTCCGCTGTTGGGCGGGAGTATATACCGGGGCAATGAGCGTGTCATTACGAGGGGAGGAAATTCAGCGGAAAATTATCGCCAGGATTCGAGGGCCGCAAGAAATCTGGCAAATGCCTCGGGCGGGAATGCGTCCTCGGGTACCCGCAGCCTCTTCCCGTCGCGCATGTGCACGATGGCCGATCTGCGGCCAATCGTGCGCCGCACGGAGACGCGTGCCACATCCTTGCGCTCGACCGTCCGCAGCACGAGGCCGCGGCCGCTGCACAGCGTCAACGTATCCTCCTCCAGCGATACCGACCTGATGCCGCGCCGGAACCATAGCGCGATGTCCGTGCCGAAGCCGATGCCGACGCAGAGGGAAAGCAGCAGGAATGCGAGAAGCGACAGGAGCGTCGGTACGAGGAACAGGACAAGCAGGACCAGCGTCACCAGCAGGAACGCGATGGCGTCGGATGCGATGAGATAGCGTGCCTGGGCATTGAGTGTCACGCGCAGCTTCATGGACGGGCTGTCACTTTACCGCATATGCGCTTGTCTTGACAGAGGGGTCCCGCGTCGCTACTAATGCTTGAGCATTTGGTGCATAAGTATGCAAACACGCCGATTGCTTTAAGCGGCGCATGGGGAGACGTGGGAAAAGCAGTCCTGCTTCTTGAAGATGGTTTCGTTCTGGAAGGCGACGCATTTGGCGCCCGCGGCGAGGCGTTCGGTGAAGTCGTTTTCAACACCGCGCTGTCGGGCTACCAGGAAGTGCTCACCGACCCATCCTATCGGGGCCAGATCGTCACGATGACTTATCCGCTTATCGGCAACTACGGAATCGTTCCCGAAGACGGGGAATCGAGCGGGACGTGGCTTTCCGGTTTCGTGGTACGGGAGGTAAGCGCGGTGCGCTCCAACTGGCGCAGTACCATGGACCTGCCCGCGTGGCTGGAAGGGCAGGGCGTTATTGGCATTCAGGGCGTGGATACGCGTGCCCTGACCCGGCACCTGCGGACATATGGCGCCAGGCACGGCGTCATCTCCAGCGGCGACCTTGATATGCGGTCGCTTGCAGGAAAGCTCGCGAAGGCCCCGAGGATCGTCGGCATCGATCTCGTCAAGGAAGTTTCCTGCCAGAGCCCCTACGAGTGGAATGAAGGGCTTGCCGGCGCGGAGCCCACGGAGGCGCGCCGGCACGTCGTTGTCATCGACTGCGGCGTGAAGCGCAATATCCTTCGCTGGCTCAAGTCTTCCGGTTGCCGCGTCACCGTCGTTCCCGCCCGCACCACGGCAGCGGACATCATGGCGCTGAAGCCCGACGGCGTCGTGCTCTCGAATGGACCCGGCGATCCCGAGCCGGTGACCTACGTCATCGATACTGTCAAAAACCTTATAGGCAGGACGCCGCTTTTCGGGATCTGCCTTGGGCAGCAGATGCTGGGCCTCGCGCTTGGCGGCCGGACCTACAAGCTGAAATTCGGCCACCATGGAGCGAATCACCCCGTCCAGGACCTGGAAACGGGCCGCATCGCCATCACCTCCCAGAATCACGGCTTCAATGTCGACATGGACTCTCTCACGGACCCCGGCACACGCATGACGCACAAGAACCTCTATGATGGAACCGCGGAGGGACTGGAGAACAGGGAGCTGCGGCTTTTCAGCGTGCAGTACCACCCCGAGGCGAGCCCGGGACCGCACGAATCGGGATACCTGTTTGCACGTTTTGCCGCGCTGATGGACGGCGCACGCTGATGCCGAAAAGGACGGATATCTCCTCCATCCTCATCATCGGAACGGGGCCTATCGTCATCGGCCAGGCATGCGAGT
>PMDT01000205.1:0-137 GCA_003154555.1 Spirochaetaceae bacterium | reverse complement strand
ACGCGCTCCTGCCGACACTCGGCGGCCAAACGGGTCTCAACATCGCGATACAGCTCGCGGAAAAGGGCATCCTCGAGCGCTGCGGCGTCAGGATGATCGGCGCGGACCGCGGGGCGATCCGCAAGGCGGAGGACCGC
>PMDT01000185.1 GCA_003154555.1 Spirochaetaceae bacterium | reverse complement strand
GTGGCCTGGATGCCGCCGCCCGTGAGACCGGCCGTGTTCTCGAAGCCGCCGACATCATCTGCCTGCCAGCAGTGGAGCGACAACGGGATGTCGCCAAGGATGCGCAACGCCCCGTCCACGTCGACACCCCACTGGGCATACGTCTTTCGTGCGCTCTGGAAATCTCGGTCGATGTTTTCAGGGGCGGGGTTTGGCATGTCGGATATCCTCCAGCAAGCAACGGTAAGCGCTGAGTCTCAGTTGGTCAATGCCGCAATGGCTGCGCCGAGGAGCGGGGCATCTTCCACGGAGGTGATTTCCCATGCCCGTTCCCAAACGCCCACGAGGAGCCGACGCATGTGCGACTCGACCCGCAGGCGAAACGTGCGCAGCTGCCAGAATGTCGTTCCGTCCACGGCGATGCAGGTCGGGTACCGCGGGTCCCGGCCCACCCCCGATTTCAACAACACCGCGCCCAGGTTCACGGCGACCATCGCCGCGGCGCGCTCCACCAGGCAATCGCAGAGACGATAGAGGGCCACGGCGTCGGAGGCCGGCAATCGGCCGCACGCGGCAGACAACGGGCTTCCGTCACCGTCGGGAAAAAGGAGAAAGTCATTCAGCTCCCGGGTGGAGAGCCCCGGGAGCCGGGCAAGCTCCGGCNNTTGCCCGGGGTTGCCATCGTGGCGTCGAAGGCATCATCGACGGGACCGTGGATGCCCCGCGCAAACGACCCGGATTCCGTGTTGACGATCTGCGATCCCGCGGGGTCGAGGCCGGGCGTCTTCCTGATCCGGGCGTTCTGCTCGACATAGGCGACATTGAGACCCGTCCCGCAGACCACGCCGATGAACCCGTCGAATCGACGATCGGGCAGCGCATTGCGACCGGCCAGGAGTGTCGCAACGGTGTCGTTCAACACGACAATGCGCGGAGGACGGGACGCGCCGGCTGCCGAAAGTGCACGGCTGAGATTGGCGCCGATCAGCTCGCCGTCCACCCCGCGGGCCTTGATTTCCTTCGTGAACTGGATGAGCCTTCCGTCGCGCTCCGGCGTGATTTCCGCGGGGTAAGAAAAGCAGAATCCGATCCTTTCCCGGCCGTCGATTGCCGGGAGAACCACCCCCGCGAGGGCGCGAAAGAAAGCCTCCCGATCCATCGCCTCGTCGACGCCCGGCATCCTGTGGCGCGTGAGATTCTCCACCACGCGCTGCCCGGTCGCATCGAAGCTCACGACCGCCACGCGCAGATTCGTGCCGCCGGCATCCAGCGCCACGACGCGCTCGCCCCGCGGGACAGCGCGCGACGTCTCGATGTACGTGGGGATCATCGGCAGGGAAGAACTCTTCCCCGCAAGGCCGCGCTCCATCTCATCCAGGAACGCCGCACCGTACGGCCGAAGGTCGATGCCCTGGCCGTAGAGCTTGTTGCGACGGAGGAACCGGTCGATGGGCAGGAGTGGGCGATTCATGCGGTGTATCTCTTCAGCATTCGCCCGATTCGGGCGCGCCGAAAAATGGCTTCAACGCAATGTCGAGGTCCTGCTCCTGCTGGAGGTGGAAAAGCTCTTCCTTCAACCGCGCGACGGACACCGTGGGACCGACGACCAGGTGGGCCTTCATGCGGAACATCGGAGCGCCCGTCCACGGCGCGCATCCCGTATCCGTCTCGAGATCTTCGATATTGATGCCATGGCTGCGAAGGATGGCCGTCACGGCATGCACGATGCCGGGGGTGTCCAGGGATACCGCTTCGAGCAGGTACGGTCGGCCCTTATCTCCGGCAGACGGCTCGCGTGTCCCGCGGCATTCGATGTGCAGGGAGAGCTTTTTACCCAGGTCCGGCAGGGATTGCGCCAGCGATTCCACGGATCCTGCGGGCCCCGAGACGAGCATGATGACGGCGAACTCCCCGCCGAGAACGGACATCTTGCTCTCTTCGATGTTGCACCCGGCGTGCGACACGACGCCGGAGATGTCATCGACGATCCCGACCCTGTCCGGGCCGACCGCGGTGAGCACCACAAATCCCTTGGACATGCACCGAGCCTACACCGGGCCGGGAAGGTTGTCCAGCGACACCATGCTCCCGCATCAGTGCAGGACGATCGCGACGGCGGAATAGAGGAGAAGAAGCGCCATGACGATGTTGAAAACCAGCTTCGCGGTCTTCGTTATCAGCAGGCGCGAGAACGTGGATCCGACCACGGCCCACAGGGAAATCGAGCTGAAACCCAGGAGGCTCAGGAGCACGACGGAGCCGACAAGCCGGCCCAGGGTGCCGGCGAGGAGAGTCTGAAAGGAGGAATAGATGGTGATCCCATAGAGAATGAGCTTGGGATTGACCACCTGGAGGAACATGCCGTCAAAGAATCGGGCGTTGCGCGCCGGCTCGTCCGAGTCGTGTTTCGTCGGCAAAAAAAGGGACACGGCGAGCCAGGTCATGTAGGCCNNGCGAGCATGATAAGCATGAATCCCGCGAGCATGCCCAGGAGAAAAGGAAGCGTCCGGCGATATCCCAGGCGCATGCCCGTGGCGGAGGCGGCGATGTTGTTCGGGCCGGGCGTGAACGTGGTGACCACCGCGTAGGTTACGAAGGGGAGGAGGAGCGGCTCCATCAGGCCATCCGGGCGTGCGCGGCGCCNNGAGAGACGAAGCTGGCGCCTGCCCTGCTCCACCATGTCGCCCCGCGGATGCACGCAGAACTCCCCCGGTATATAGGCGACCCGCGGCAGCCGCCCCGCCGCCGGGCCGTCCCGCGCATCGTCGCCGGTCGCGCGCGCCAGGTAGCGGAAGAAAGCAGAGGATTCGTCGGTCCGCACGCCGTCGAGAGTCAGGTAATAATAGAAGCTCGCCTGGCCGCCGCGGCACTCACTCATGACGGGGCCGAGCATCGCGATGAGCCAGGCGCGAACCGCGGCAGCCTTCTCGCGGTAGCCTCGCGTGACGTCGCGGAGCTGCGCGTCGAGGGCATGATCCAGCAGCCAGCTCGCGATCTCCTGGTTGATGAGCGGCCCGCTGAAGCCGGCATCGCTCGTGCGCTGGATCATGGCCTGGAGAAAGGGGCCGTCCGTCCCGATCATGTAGCCGATCCGCAGGGACGGGGCGATGATCTTGGACAGCGTGCCGATCTCGAACACGCCTCCCTCCTCGTCGTCCAGGAGCCCCGATCGCGGCTTCGCCACATCCGGATCGTGGATCATGTCCTCGTACGCCTTGTCGAGCACAAGGGGGATCGTCCGCCCGAGCTTCCGTGACAGCGCGGTGACGAGCCTGACGATCGCCGTGCGTTCCCTGTTCGCGATGATGGTCGCCGTTGGATTGTTCACCGTCACGATATAAAAGAAGCTGATGTCGGACACGGCATCCCCCAGCCTCGAAATCCGGGCCTCCATGTCCTCCGCATGCAGCCCGTCGAGCCTCTCCGGGACCGTCACGACGGTGAAGCCCCTCCGCTCCAGGAAATCGCAGTAGATGTAATACATCGGATCCGACGTGACCACGATGCCGGGACGCAGGACGTACGCAAGCCCTTCCAGGAGGCTCGTCGCGCCATTGGGTCCGATGATGATCCGCCGCCGGGAGAGCTCGTCGTCGGTGAGCCCGCCGACGCCCCGGGTGACATGGTAGCGGCGGATGGACTCGATGAGGGTCGGCGATCCCGGGGGACCGCCGTAGTTCAGCGGCGACTTGTAATGGTCCGGTTGTGACAGGACCTCCCGGAGGGCCTCCTGGATCAGGGAGCGCGGAATGGTGTTCTCATTGACGTACCCCACCCCCAGGTTGATGTCAACTCCCTCGCGGAAATCCGCGGCAAACGAAGACATCATGCGATTCACGGGGGACGGCGCGCGCGAAAGACAACCGTAGTCGGACAGGAGTATCCCGGTCGTGGGCTTCATGGACACAGATTCTACCGGAGGAGACGCTCCTTGAGGAAGAGCGCGCCGCGGAAGGCGCGACGTGCGGGAAGTTCAACGCGCCGATGCGGCGGTGCGCTCGTGGCCGGGGTCAGTTGTCGTCTGTGTCGAAGATCGCCTTTTCCTGCTCGTCGGCGACATCAGCGGCGAACTGGAGCTCCATCTTGAACGCCGCATTGTCGATCTTCACCGGGGTCTTGATCGTGTAGAAAAGCAGGTATGTCCCGTCGTCCTGCTCCTCCAGCGCCCAGTCCCCGATCTTGTTCTTCGCGCTTTCCTTCATGAGGTCAAGGAGCTGGGTGGCGTCGGGCTCGGAGTCGAAATTACCGGCGATGGACCAGATCTCTCGGATCTCGATGCCCTGGTAGGTGTCGGTTCCCGACATGACATAGACGACCTGCGTCCGGTCGTTGCCCTCGTCATACGTGATGGCGTAGTTTCCGCTCGTATTGACCTTGTAAGTGAGGCCGAGATCGCTCAGGATGCTGGCGACTCGCGGATCGGACTTGTTCTTCGTCTGCGCAAAGGTCGCAGCAATCACTCCGAGCGCCAGCACGGCAACGACCAGAAACGTGACACTGCGTTTCATGCGCACCTCCGCCTTTGAGTATCGCCCATCCCCGTTTCCCGGGCAAGGGTGGCGGCGCGCAGGCGATCGCCCGGGTGTTGGCGGGCTTTCATTCCTCGACAGGCCGGGCGCGTCTCTGCTTGGCACGCGCGGCGACGTGCTTTGACTGGAGCCGGCGTTCCCGCGACGCCCGCGTCGGGCGCGACGGCCGTCGCGGCCGGTCGCGGTGAAGCCCGCGCTCCAGGAGCGCACAGGCACGCTCCACGGCGAGCGTCCGGTTCTGCAACTGGCTGCGCGTGTCCTGGACGGAGACGATCAGGACGTCGTCCGCGGAGAGCCGGTGGCGCATCGTCACGAGCAGCCTGCCTTTCTCTGCATCGGACAGGCCGTCGATCTGCCGGATGGGGGCGAAAAGAGTCGCGCGCGTGCTGGTCTTGTTGACATTCTGGCCGCCGGGACCCGACGAACGGGAGAAGGTGATGACGGCCCGATTCTCGAGCCACGCGCGGAGAAGCTGCGGGTCCATGGCGCGATGATTCTTCCGGGATGACGCCCGGCTGTCAAGCGCGGAGCGGCGTCGCGTCTTTCGGCGCGATCGGGTTCGTGATGCGGATGGTGAAGGTCGTCCCGATGCCGACCTCCGACGACACCGACATCGCCCAGCCGTGGCTCTCGATGATCGACTTCACCGTCGTGAGGCCCAGACCGAAGCCCTGCTCGCGACGCGAGTTCGTCCCCCGATAGAAGGGGTCGTAGATCCGCGGCAGGTCCTCCGCGGGGATGCCGATGCCCGTGTCGGCAACCGAAAGGAGAACCGTCTCCCCCTCCATGCGCGCCGCGACGGTGATCCTCCCTTTCTCCTCCGTGTAGCGGATGGCATTGCCCACGAGNNGGCGTCCTCGGCAAATCGCCGGGCGATGTCCATGAGGAACTGCCGCACCGGCACGTCGCGGTGCGTCATGCGCCACTGGCCCGTCTCCATGCGCACGAACTCGATCAGGTCCCCCACCATCCCCTCGAGGCTGCGCGTCTTGTCCAGAACGATGGACAGGTATTTCTTCTGCGCCTCCGGATCGGCGGCATAGCCGTCGGCGATCGCCTCAACGTAGCCCTGGATGAGCGTGAGGGGAGTCCGCAGGTCGTGGGAGACTCCCATGATGAACCGGGCGCGCCGCGCGTACTCCTCCTTCAGCGCGCGCCGCATGCTGTCGAACGAGCGCGTGAGGGAGGAAATCTGGTCGTTGCCCCGGGCGGGCAGATCGAAATCGAGGTCCCCGGAAGCGATGCGCCGCGTGGCGCCCTCCAGTCCCTGGATGGAGCCGTTGAGGGACCGCAGGATGAAGAAGCTCATGAGCGAAGAGAAAAGCAGGAGCGCGATGGAGGTATACATGACGATGGCCACCGCCGCGTTGCGGAACCGCATCTCCTCCGGGCGGGCGCGCGGCAGCTTGAGAATCAGCATCGAGTCCTCGCCGCCCGCCACGTGGGCGCTGTCGACCTGGAAGTGCGAGGTGGCGATGTTGCTGGCGATATAGGACCAGACGCCGGCGCTTTCCGCCGACATGCCCGCGGGAATCTGGGGAATGGTGGAATAGGTGACGGTGAAGGTCTTGTCGAGAAGGAGCAGGTCGAGACCTGGCGGCCTTTCCTTGTCGAGCTCCGTCAGGTCGTCGCGGCGCAGGGCGCGGGGCACCTGGTGGATCACCCAGGCCATGAGCTGCTCGTAGTTGGGCAGCGGCTGGAGGCGCCGGGAGACGCTGAACTGGAACAGGAGCATGAACGCGCTCACGAGGAAGGGGACGGCAATGATGCCGCCGACCAGGATGAAGAATTGCGTGCGCAGCTTCATGCGTGGATGGTCTCCGCGTTGAACCGGTAGCCCATCCCGTGCACCGTCTCGATGAACCGGGGGGACGTCGGGTCCTGCTCGATCTTCTTGCGCAGCCGCTGCACGTAGACGGCAACGGCGGTCACATCGCCGTACTGGTTCTTCCAGACGTCCCCGTAGATCGTGTCCGGCGTCATGGCCTTGCCCGGATGCGTGACAAGGTAGGCGAGCACCTCGAACTCCCGCGACGAGAGGGCCACCTTCTCACCGGCCCGTTTCAGGAGGTAGCCGTCGATGTCCAGGACGTAGTCGCCGAACTTGATGCTGTTCGGGCCCGCCTTCATGTCGGTTGTGCGCCGCAGCATCGCCCGCACGCGCGCGACGAGGACCTTCGGAGAGAAGGGCTTCGTCACGAACTCATCCGCGCCGATTCCCAGGCCCAGGATCATGTCCTCGTCCGCGTCGCGCGCGGAAACGATCATGACGGGAATCGCGCTCGTCTTGCGCAGGCGCTGAAGGAACTCGAACCCGTCGATGCCGGGCAGGTTGATGTCAAGCACGACGAGGTCATAGCGCGTCTCATCGAATCGCGCCAGCCCTTCCTCCGCTGTCTCACAGATGGTGGCATCCATGCCTTCCTTCTGAAGATACAGGCGGATCAGGTCCGCCATTTCCTTGACGTCCTCAATGATCAGTATGCGGGCCTGCATAGAGCCTGCCTCCTTGCCGGGGCGCGCTCAGGCGCCCAGCTGCTTCTGGCGATCCTGCAGCACGCGAACGAATGCATCCACCTGCCGCTGGCGCCGCTGGAGGGGCGTCATCTGCGCGCCGCCATTTGCACCCGCGCCGCCCTGGCCCTGGCCGTTTCCGGCCGCGCCGCCGAACTGCCCGCTGCCGGTGCTGCCGCCATTGGCAGCCATCTGCGCGCGGAAATCCGCAATCATTTTCTGCACCTGCTTCTGAAAATCGGCATATTCCGCCTTCTGCGCGACCGTGAGGACGGCGTCCACGCTCGCCTGCACCGTCTTCGCCTTCGACGGCGTGGGCATCGGATTGGCCTTCAGGTCCAGGAGGATCGGAAGCAAAGCCGCGATCTGCTCCCTGGTGAGGAAAAGCTTCGGGTCGCGGGTGAACTGCAACTGCGGGAATCTCCGTGCTCCCGCTGAGGCTCCCTGCCCCGCCTGCGCCCCCTGCCCTGTCTGCGCGGCCTGGCCGGCCTGCCCGCGGCCGCCGAACCCGCTGTACATACCGCGCGTGGAGTCCTCCGGCAGGTAAAGGGAAAGCTGTGAGATCAGCGTCTGTACGTTGAAACCCTGCGTCATCGCCCCGCCCGGGGTCTGTGCACCTGCCGACGCGGCGGCGACGACAAGAGCCAGACCAGCGAGCAGCACGAATGCGTGTCTTTTCATCATCAGAATCCTCCTTACTCGAAATGCAGGGCCTGGATGGGATCCATGCGCGACGNNCCTTGCGCGCCGGGTAGATCCCGAAGAAAAGGCCCACGGCGATTGAGAACCCGAGCGCGAGCCCCACGGTACCCACCGTGAGAATCGCGGTCATGTTCCCGAACTTGCTGATCAGTTGCGATGCCAGGGCGCCGAGACCCCAGCCCAGAAGGCCGCCCAGCCCGGAAAGGATGATCGCCTCCACGAGGAACTGCGCCATGATGTCCCGTCGACGCGCGCCCAGCGCTTTCCTGATGCCGATCTCGCGCGT
>PMDT01000095.1:220-3230 GCA_003154555.1 Spirochaetaceae bacterium | reverse complement strand
AAGCTGAGCTCGGAAAAGAGCACCGACACACGGCGGATCCTTTCCTCCATGAGCTGAGATTTCATCCCCTCTCCTCTCCTGTCCTATCGCCCTTCGGCAAGACGTCGCGCAAGCACGGGGGGCAACCCTGCCTTCACGATTTTTTCCTGGGTTGCGCGTATCCTGTACGCGACGCGGCGATTCGTGTAGAGCATCTTGCCGCTATCTAATATACCAAAAGATGCCATGGCTATTCCATCCCTCGGCTGGCCCACCGATCCAGGGTTGATGAGATAGACGGATTGCGCCTCCAGCTCCGTGGACTCCTGCCAGGCATGAACCTCCATCCGCGGCTCACCACGTTTTCGCGACACGACCAGGGGCGAATGTGTGTGCCCATGAAAGCAGAAGCGCGTGCCCGGCCAGTCATTGTCGAGGCAACGGAAGCTCCGCTCCATAGTCTGGTGGTCCAGCAGATAGGCATCTTCGTCGTAGGGTGTACCGTGGCAAAGCAGGATGCCCTGCCACGGCTCTACAGGCCCTTTGGCAAGAGCCCGCAAAGTCGCCATGGTATCGTCTGACGCAACGCGGCGGGTCCAGAGGACCGCACCGCGCGCCATGCCGTTGAACCAGTCCAGATCGAGCAGCCCGGCCACCGCCTTGTCATGATTGCCACGTATTGTCGCATCGCAGCGGGAAAGGATCGCCCGAACGCAGAAATCAGGGTCTGCATTGTAGCCAACCAGGTCGCCGAGGCAATACACCGCTTCCACGGCGAGAGTCTCGATCTCCCCGAGAACCGCTTCCAGCGCTTCCCGGTTGGCATGGATATCACTGATGATCGCACATCGCATCGGCCGGAATATCCTATGTCAGAGCCAGTCGTCGGGCAAGACGACGTCCGTTTCGTCGGCATCGTCGCCGGGATCGGCCGGCGCGGAAGGAAGATAGTCCCGTTTGATCTTCCAGGGTGACGCATACACATTGGCGACCGCATTCCGGTTCACGTGGGATGCCGATCGCAGGATCTCTTTCATCAGGGTGCGCTTGTTTGTGTGAACATTGGGGCACCGATTGGGCGCGGTGGGAAGCTTCAACCGGGTTGCAAGCCGCGCAACCTCCGACTCTCTCACTTCGCAGAGCGGCCTGATGACCGCGAGCGTGCCCCCGAAAAACTGCTGCACCGGCATCATCGTGGAGAACTCGCCATGAAAGAACATGTTGAGGAGCGTTGTCTGGGCGATGTCGTCCATGTGATGGGCAAGGGCGACACGACCTGCCCCCACGCGCGCCGCCTCGTCGAAAAGGATCCTCTTGCGATTGCGCGAGCAGGTGTAGCAGCTGAACTTCTTCTTGAACGACGGCGGTGCGATCTGCGCCAGCACCCTTCTAAAAGGGATCCCCAGCCCGTCATAGAATGCGTCGATGCCCGCCTTTTCCTCCGCGGTCATGGGGTATTCCCGCCACTCCACCTGCACGGCGCGGAGCTCGTAGTCGATCGGCACCCATTTCTTCCGCTCGACGAGCGCCAGGCTGAGCGCCAGGGAATCCTTGCCGCCCGATACGGCGATGAGCACACGGTCCCCGGGGCGGATCATGGAGAACCTGTTGATCCCTCTGCCGACGTGGTGGGCAAAGCGCTCCAGCAGCCGCGCGTCGGCGGGCGTCAATTCTCTCATCAGCTGAAGTGCCGGGGCAGATTCATGCGAGACAGGGCGGAAAGCAGATCGGCATCGGCGCGCGCGCTCACGGAAATGACGCGCAAAGACTGCGGAAAATCCCGGTGCCCCATCCAGTTGAAGACGTAGGAGGAATCTCCCGCGACAGCCTCTTCCGGCTCCGCCTGGCGCGGATCGATCACGGGGATGCCTATTTCAAAGGAAAGACGCTCGGGGACATCGACGATGACATGCTCCGTCCTCACCTCGCGCCCCAGGACTGACCCTGCTTCCCGCGCGATCCGCCGTTCCAGGTCAAGCCGCGCATCTATCTTCTCCAGCCCGCGATGCAAGGCAGACTCGTCGATAAAGGGGATGTGCATCACCTGCTTGTGGAGCACGCGGCGGCGCGTGTCGTCTATGAGCGCAAAGCCGGGAAAGCGCTGCGCGTCGAAGCGCTGGGAGAATTGCTCATCGTCCAGCCCGTAGAGGTCCGTCCGGCCGATCACGCCGTCCGCAAGCGCCAGCGCGATGGCCTTCTTGATCATGGCAGTGGCAATGCGGACGGTCTTGTGCCAGTACACCGTCTTGTACATGAGATATTTCGAGAAAAGGATGTTCTCCAGTGCCGTGATGCCTTTCGGGCTTATCGCAACGCCGTTGCCCGCGTGGGGATAGACCTCCTCCAGGATGAAATCGACATCTTGAATTCCATACGGCACACCGCAGTAGAACGCATCGCGATTCAGATAGTCGAGCTTGTCAGGGTCGAGCACGCCGGAAAGTATCTTCCAGAAAAAGCCGACATTCACGCTGCCGGTGTAGTGCGTGGCCCTGTCGATGATCGCGGCAACCGCCTCCGGCTCGATGCCCAGGTGCGCGCGTATCACGGGGGCGAAATCCGACAGGATCTGCCGGGCGGCAATTGCTTCGTGCGCCTCCACGTCCAGGTCTTTCAAGGAATGGGCAAAAGGATAGTGGCCGATGTCGTGCAGGAGGGCGGCGCAGAGGAACGCCTTCACCCCTTCCATGCTGATCTCGACGTCGTGGTTTTTCCGCACGAGCGTCGTGATGAGCCGTCGCGCGAGATGAAACACACCGAGGCTGTGACTGCGCCGGGTGTGGGTCGCGCCCGGGTAGACAAGCGCAGCAGGCCCGAGCTGCCGGATCCGATCCAGTTTCTGGAATTGCTCCTGCTCGATGATCTTCAACAGAGGGCGGGAGACATAGATATGCTTCCAGATGGGGTCGCGGATCGGTTCGGTGAAGTCGTTTTCCAGGTGCGCAAGGATTTGCTCGGATTCACCCATGCGCCTCAAAGTATGACGACGGGCCCGCGCTTAGTAAAGGCTGCCGCGGCCGCATATCATGGG
>PMDT01000095.1:0-146 GCA_003154555.1 Spirochaetaceae bacterium | reverse complement strand
CGGCCGCGGCGAACCGGGCGTCGACAGGCGCGACGACTCCGGCTGCCCAGCCCGCGCCCGGCGGTGTGTCGCCCGGTTCCACCCCTGCTGCCCCTGCTACTCCTCCTTCTCCTGCGCCGGCAAAAAAGCCGTCAAATGCAATCGTG
>PMDT01000310.1 GCA_003154555.1 Spirochaetaceae bacterium | reverse complement strand
TTCCTGCCCGACGTCTACGTGACCTGCGATGCCTGCAAGGGCCGCCGCTATAATCGCGAGACGCTGGAGGTGCGCTACAAGGGCAAGAATATCCACGAGGTGCTGGAAATGACCGTGGAAGAAGGCGTCTCATTCTTCCGGCACATCCCGACAATTGCCCCGAAACTGGAGACATTGCTCGACGTCGGCCTGGGCTACGTCTGCCTCGGCCAGTCGGCGCTGACCCTGTCCGGCGGCGAGGCCCAGCGCGTGAAGCTGTCGCTGGAGCTTTCCCGCAGGAGCACGGGTCGCACGTTCTACATGCTCGACGAGCCGACGACAGGCCTGCACTTCGCCGACGTGAAGCAGCTCATGGAGGTCCTGGAAAAGCTTGTCGACGCGGGAAATACTGTGGCGCTGATCGAGCACAACCTTGACGTGATTAAGTGCGCGGACTGGGTGATCGATCTCGGTCCCGAAGGCGGTGACAAGGGTGGTGAGCTGCTGGTGCAGGGAACGCCCGAGCAGGTCGCGCGCACGGACGGTTCCTGGACGGGAAAATTCCTCCGAAAAATGCTGAAAAAGGGATGATCGCCTTTCTTCTGGCACTGTTGCTTCTCGCCGCCCCTGCTCCCGCGGCGGCGCGGCCTTCCGACGACGGAGCGCCGCTTGCTGCCGGGGCGCTGCCGTCGGCGGCCAACCCAGCGGCAGCGGCCCCCGCGGGGGCCGCGAGCCCCCAGGACCAGGCGGCGGCGACGCTCGCCCAGGACATCGCGACAGCCAGCTACTACGAGCTCGTGACATGGTGCCGGCAGCTCGGGCTGGACGATGCAGGCTCCCGGCACGACCTGCAGCAGCGGCTGGCGGGCAACCTGAAAGTGTCGCTGCCCGCCGTGGCCGCTGCGCCGAAGAGGACGATCACCGTGCGTTCCGCGCGGGAATCGGAGTACTACACGCTGAAAGAGGCGGATGAGAAGTATGTCCTTCTCCGGGGCGACGTGCTGATCGAGGTGCGGGATGAAAAGGACGGCACGCTGCAGTCGATAAAGGCGGACAGCGTCACGTACAACCAGACGCGCGGCAAAGTGAGCGCAAAGGGAAATGTCGCCTATTCCCTCACCCGGGGCGGGCAGACGGATACTTTCACGGGGCAGAGCCTCGATTTCGACATGGAGACGTCAGAGGCGGTCTTCTACGACGGGAGCACGACGCGCGTCATCAAGCGTGCGGGCACCGATGTGCCCTATTCGTTCAAGGGACAGACGATCACCCGGTTCGCCAACGATACCGTCATCATGTCTGAAGGCACCTTCACCAGCTCACCCACTCCTGATGACCCGCTCTACCGGGTTCGCGCATCAGCGGTCTGGCTCCTGGCGCCCGGCGAATGGGCGATCAAGAATTTCGTTCTCCTCGTGGGACGGGTGCCCGTCCTCTGGCTGCCGGGGTTTTTCTGGCCGGGAGACGATTTCTTTTTCAACCCCAACTTCGGCACGCGTACGCGTGAAGGCGCGTTCATGCAGACCACGACGTATCTCTTTGGACGGAAACCAAAGGAAGACAGCCCCTTTTCTTTTCTCCAGATCGCCGATTCCACGGACGCAGGCTATACGCTTGAACCCCATGGCCTGTTTCTGCGCAAGGTCCCGGGAACTTCAACGACGCCGCCCGATACGCGAAACGTGAAGCTCCTGCTCGATGCCTATTCGCATCTCGGTGTCTTTGCCGGTCTCACGGGAGATTTGTCGCCGCTTGCGACGTTCCGCACCGGTATCGGGTTCAGCAGGACCATTTTCCCCGACAACACGCCGTTCTGGATCAATCCGGACGGCACGATACAGAGCTACTGGAACTCCTCATCCCTTTTCGGTCTCGTGGTGCCTTTCCGCCTCGGTCTGGAAGGAACGTTTCATACCACGGGAAGCGTTTTTTCGATGAACGCGGATTTCCAGTTTTTTTCCGACCCTTCCTTCACGAGCGACTTCTACAACCGCTCAGAGGCGAATATCCTCTCTACCCTCCTGTCGCCGCCCAGCACGACGACGACGACAACTACTGCGCAGCAATCCAACCTGTCGTGGGACGTTGCCGGCAAACTTGACCTCACGAAGGTCGTCGGCCTTCCTTTTGTGCAGAATCTTTCCATCCCGAGCGCCAACGTCAAAGTCACCTGGCTGAGCAAGGATGGGCCCTTTCTGAATCCACTCTCCACGTCCCCGACCGACCCGGTGGACTTCGACCCTGGACGCACGTTCTACTACCCGTCGAGCATCACGGCGCCTGATATTTCATTCTCCATGACGGGGGACCTTCTTTCGCTGAGCACGGTTCCGACGCCGACGCCTGCCGCGCAGGCACAGAAGACACCGGCGCTCCCCGCGGGTTCGTCCGTGCCTGCTCCCGGCGCGCCCGGGACCGTGGCCCAGAAAAGCTCCGCGCCGCCCGCCCCAGGGGTGGCGTCGGGGGCTCAAACAGCGTCGCCTCCTCCACCGGCGACAACGCCGCCAGCAACGCCTGCCGCGCCAGCGGCGACGCCGGCCTCAACCCCTGATCCGGGCAAGGGCCTGCGGGCCCCCCACGCTGCGGCCGCCGCGAAGCCTCCGGCGCCGCCGGCGGCTGCGCGCATCCCCTTTCGCGAACCCACGCGACAGGTTGATGTTGCGCAAGGACAGAGCACCGGTGCATCGTCGTTCAAGCTTTCCTACCAGCTTCAGCCGCGCGCAACCTTCGAGCATACTTTCGATACGACGAACTGGGTGAGCAAGAAGGCAGTTGACTACAGCATCCGCTACCATACGCTGGAGGTGGGCGGATCCGGCGGGGTGACCGCCGCGGCGTCCTTTCTTGGCAACCTGGCCGACACGAGCCTCGGGTTGAGCACAGACGGGTTGTGGCGGACCCGATTCGATCCGAGCGCACTGGAGCTTTCGTCCGCCGACTGGCATAGTCAGCTGCTGCAGGATATGCAGCAGGATCGGCTCGCGCTGCGCAGCGCCTTTCAGGGGAGCCTGCGTCCATTCCAGTCTTTTCCGGCGCTCTCCGCGTCGACCCTGCAGTACCGGCTCGGGGTGAGGCTCTATCAGGTCAGCCTGACGGGTACCGACCCGCTGAATGCCGTGCTCACCACGGCCACACCCGACTGGACGACGAACACCATCACGGAACACAGCCTCCAATCGACCCTGGCCTGGAACACGGTACAAACCACCGACGCCCTCGCTGTAACCCTCCTGTTGCCTCCCCAGACGCCTTCCTTGACCGCGCGGCTGGACGTGGGGGCCGGTCCCTTCAAGGGCACCGTGCAGGGAGGATTCAGTAAGCCCTTGTCCGTGCTCTATCAGCCGCTGATTGTGAATGGAACACTGGATTTCGGCTCCGGCTACGGTGGAAGCGAAGAGGTGCAGCTGGACGTCGCCAATGCAGTGATCGCGAAGTCGACCTCCCAGCTCAACCTCGGTTATTTCACTGGATCTTTCATCGCACAGGAAACGGGGCCGCTGAACCTTCTTCAGCCGTCAACTCTAAGAATCGGGTTTGAAAATCCCGGAACGCCGCACTGGCTCTGGATGGACCGGATCAAATACTCCCTTTCGGTCAAGACTCACTGGTATCTGAATTTACAGAACTATCTCGATAATCTTTTCGACTTCAACCTGGGCATTACCCTTTCTATTTTCAAATTCCTTGACCTGACATTCTCTTCTGTTTCTACGAACAGCAAAACGTACCGATATTTTCCTTCACTTGCTGCTGCAGAGGGCGAAACGTGGGTAAACCCCATAAACGATCTTTTTGCTTCATTCGATTTTTTTGACACTCGGACATCGGCGTTGAATGACCGGGTAAGGTCGGCCTTCAAGATCCGCACACTAGCCGTTACCGCCGTGCAGCATTTCCCCGACTGGGACCTCAGCTTTCAGTACCAGGGATCTCCGCAGCTTCGCAGGGACCCTGCTGACAATGTTCTGAAAAATATCTGGACGCCCACATTCTCCATCCAGGTGCAGTGGAACGCAGTCTCGGAAGTGAAGAGCAACGTCCATGGAGACTATACAGGCGTCTACCTGCGATAGCCACCGCAATGGAAGGTGAGGCGCAATTGACGCTGTGACCTACTNNTGACCTACTGGGCGCAATTGACGCTCGGATCGTTTTTACTCTACGATCATCGCGGGAGTTGAATGGAGAAACCACTGACTGTTGTCGTAAACGACGAAACGATCCTGCCCGAAATATGCGGGGCCAACGACACAAACCTGAAAATCATGGAAGAGCTGCTGGGGGTGCGCATCTTCTCCCGGGGCAACGAGATATTGCTCGATTCGGAAGACGACGCCATCCAACGCACCTTCCGTCTTCTGCTCCAGCAAATCGAAGACCATGTGCGTCTGGGGCAACTTCCCGGCCCGGATCTCATCCGCACGCTCTACCGCTCCCTCGCCGACGGAGACGAAGAGAAGGTGGAGATACTCAAGCGGAACATGGTCGTTATCCCGGGCGGCACACGGAAGGTCTATCCCCGCACACACAATCAGGCTCTTTATCTCGAAGCAATCGAAAAGAACGAGCTGGTTTTCGGGGTCGGTCCCGCAGGAACGGGAAAAACCTACCTGGCCGTCGCCCAGGCCCTGAAGCAGGTCCTCGGCCAGGGCCGGCGGAAGCTCATCATCACCCGCCCGGTGGTCGAAGCGGGTGAAAGCCTCGGTTTCCTGCCCGGGGACCTCACGCAGAAGATCCACCCCTACCTGCGACCGCTGTACGATGCCATAGAAGCGCTCGTCCCGATGGAGGTTTTCCGTCGCCTGGAAGAAAACGGCGTGATCGAGATCGCCCCGCTTGCCTACATGCGCGGCCGCACGCTCTCGGGGGCCTTCATCATCCTCGACGAGGCGCAGAACACCACCCGCGAACAGATGAAAATGTTCCTCACGCGCATCGGGGAGAACTCCCGCACGGTCATCACGGGCGATATCACGCAGATCGATCTTCCGCGCAAGTCCGACTCCGGGCTCCTGACCGTGATCCCCATCCTCACTCCCATCCGCGAGATACGGTTCACGTTTTTCGAGGAGCGCGACGTGGTGAGGAATCCCCTGGTGCGCAAGATCGTCCACGCCTACGAGACGGCGCATGAAGAATAGGCGCCCGCTCATCGTGGCGCGCGCCCTGGAGGTCGTCCGACGGATGCGCCTCGAGCGCTGGACGGTCATCGCGGTAGGCGTCTCCTTTGTCGCGGCACTGGCCATGATCCTCGTCACGACGGAGTTTCAAAGCTTCTCCCTGCGCGTCGGGGGCTCGTCATGGAACGCCGGCATGGTCGCGGAGAAGGATTTCGTCGTGGAGAAGGACTACCAGTACGTGGATGAAAATGCCACGCAGGACAGGCGCGAAGCGCAGGCCACCCTGGTGCCGCCCGTCTTCACGCTGAATACGGTCACCGGGTCGACGATCCTTTCGACATTCGACCGCTTCGGCCAGATCCTGCTCCGCACGCTCCGTGAGGGATCGTCGACGGAAAAGGTCTTCCTGTCCCTGCAGGTCGAGTTTCCCGACCGCATTTCCCGCTCCGACCTGCGCCAGATCATCGCCCTCCCGGACGTCGCCCAGACGCTCCAGGAGAGCCGCGACCTTCTCGACGCAACGCTCGCGCGCGGCATCACGGACCTCCTGGCGCACCGCGACGAGGCGGCAACCGCGGGCGCGATCGAAATCCGGCGCCTCGAGAACGGGCGGCTGCAATCAGAGGAAATCCCTTTCGAGCAGGTCGTGACGCGCGACAATGTGGTTGCGCAGATCCAGGACCACCTGCCAACCACGACGGCCGGCGACGGCACGCGCCGCGCGATGCAGATCCTGGTGCGCGCTTTCGCCGCCGAGAACGCATTCTATGACGCCGACAGCACGCTCATGCACCGGAACCGCGCCCGCGCCGAGGTGGACCTCGTGACGGAAAAGCTGTCTCGGGGCCAGGTCCTCGTGCGCCGCGGGGACCTCGTCAGCGAGGCCACCGCCCGCAAGATCCGTGCGCTCAACGACTACACGCGCACGGTGGACATCAACGGCATCGTCGGCGCGACTCTTTTCCTCGCGGTGATATTCGGCCTCTCCCTCTATCTCCTTTCGATGAAGACGCCGCCGGTCCCGCTGCGGCGGGGGCACATCCTGCTGCTCCTTGCCGTGGGCCTTGGGTATCTTGCCGTGAGCGCGCTGGTCGTGCGCTTCGTGGCTGTGCCGGAATGGATTCCGGCCTCGGTCGCGATCCCCACCGGCACCATGGCGATGCTCGCGGCGATACTCGTCTCGACGCCGGTCGGCGTGTTTTTTTCACTTGCCGTATCGCTCGCCCTGCTCCTGCTCACGGGCCTGGGCGTCCAGGGCTTCCTTTTTGCCTTCCTCAGCGGCATCGCGGCGACGGCCGTCGTGCTCAATGCCGAGAAAAGGATCGACCTCGTTCGCGCGGGGCTCCTCCTTTCACTCGCCGATATCCTGATCCTGCTGATCGTGGGGCTCCTCGGCAACTACGATTCGCGCATGATCCTGAGCCTGGTGGGGTGGGGCCTCGCGAATGGCTTCCTCTGCGGCATCCTCACGCTCGGATTCCTTCCTATTTTCGAGCTGATGTTGAATGCGCCCACGCGATTCAAGCTCATGGAGCTGTCGGACCTGAACTCGCCGATATTCAAACGGATGCTCTCCCAGGCGCCCGGCACCTACACGCACTCCATCAGCGTCGCCAATCTCGCGGAGACCGCATGCGAGGCGATCGGGGCGAATGCGCTGCTCGCGAGGGTCAGTGCCTACTACCACGACATCGGAAAGGTCGACCAGGCCGACTACTTCGTGGAAAATCAGAAAGCGCACAACCGTCACGACGAGATGCGGCCCAGCCTGTCCGTCGCCGTCATCAAGAGCCACGTGCGCATCG
>PMDT01000016.1 GCA_003154555.1 Spirochaetaceae bacterium | reverse complement strand
GCCGTCGTCCCCGCCACTCCCTCGCAGAGGCGGAGCCGCCTGTCGCCCCAGTGTGCGTCGCTTCCCGCATAGGCCCTGGGGACGAGCCATTGGCCGTCCTCATCCCAGAGCCGGATCATGCTTTCGCCGCCACCGGTCAACTCCACCACCCGCTCTGTGATGAGGTGAAGAAGGACGCCGAGATCCAGCTCGCGCGTGANNTCCATGCTGACGGCACGGAGCGTCTCGAGCTGCCGAGTGTGCCTCCGGGCCTCCTCTTCGCTCCGCTTCCGCTGCTCGTGCATTCGCGCGTTCTCGATGGCGATGGCGGCGTGGTCGGCGAGGAGGCGGAGGAGTTGCTGGTCCTGCTCCGAGAAGCGGCGTCCGGGATCGATAGTGTCGACGGAGATCACCCCGAGGAGTCTCTCCCTGTAGGTCAGTGGTTCGGCAATCACGCCGACATGGCGAGTCCGCTCGAGGAGCAAAGATGTGATGTGCGGGGAGGAACGGAAGTCGTTGAAGATCATGCCTTCTCGGCGTTGCGCGACCNNNGCCTCATCCCAGAGGAATAGCGTGCCCGTTCCGGTCCCGAGGAGCTCGGTCGCGTGCCTGTGGATGAGAGCGAGGAGAATAGACAGATCCAACTCCTGGGTGATTTCTATACTGACGGCCCGAACCGCATCGAGCTGCCGAGTGCGCCTCCGGACCGCCTCTTCGCTCCGCTTCCGCTCGGCGATCTCCGTTCGGAGCGCCTCATTCGCCTGACGCAGGTCGCCCGTCCGCTCCTCCACACGCCGCTCCAAGACCTCGTGTGATCGGCGCAACTGCTCGCGGCTCTCCAGAAGGGCCTCTTCGGTCCTGCGCTTCTCCATCAGGCTCTCGATGAACACGTTGAACCACTGCGCCAGGCGTCCGATCTCATCCTGCGAGGTGATGGGCAGGCGCATCTCCAGATCCACGCGGCCGTCCTGGATGGCGATGAAGTGGCGGGTGATCATCGTGATCGGCATCACAACCTTGCGGGACATGTAGACAATGAATGTGATTGCGAGGCCGAGGCTGAGACCGAGGGCCAAAAGGGTGTTGCGCCCGATGGCGGCCACGGGCGCCTCGATCCGCGCCACGGGGATGAAACTGAGCAGCGTCCACTTGCTCAGCGGATCCCGGTTATGCATCACAATCGTATCCGCCCCCTCCACGGTCGCGCGGTAGGAGCCACTCTCGGAGGCTGGACCCGGCGGCGGCGNNGTCCGGATCGTAGGAGACGAGGAGCAGACCGATCGGCTCTTCTTGCGCGGTCGTCACGTTCAGGGACCTGACCACTTTGAGGGCGGTGATTACCTTCGGGTATCGCGAGTTGAGGTTGACGTTGTCTTCAATCCCGGTCCACACGATGGATTGACTCGAACCGGCCGCGTGCCGGAAAAGCTGCGCCAGGAGGTCCTTCCGAATCTCCTGGGCGTTGAGCGTCTCGCCGACATGGTAGTGCGCCTCGGCCATGGAAAAGAGATCGATCGACAGGATGCCGGAGAGGCTGGCGTAGCCGCTCAGGATGTAGCCGATTTTGGCCTGCGTGGCGAGCCGTTCGTAGTCCCCCGTTGCGCGGGCGAAGCTGGGGTGTTGCACGAGTACCTGCTTGATGTCGTCCAGGCTGGCGACGCTCGTGAGCAACCCTTCGACGTCGTGCATGAGTAGCTGCAGGTAGGAGAGCTTTTCCGTCATCAGTGCCTGCGTGTCCCGTGTCACGCGCTCGTGCATCGCTGCGCGGGACAATTGGTAGGACAAGAAGCCCAGGGTGGCCAACGGAATGAGCGCGATGATCGTGAGGTACAGCACGACCCGCTGCGTGAGGGTCAGACTCGCCCGCCGCAGGACCGTACGCAGAGACGTGCCAACTCGCGCGAACATGGGGTCCTTATGGCAGTGTCGCCCGGGTGATCAGCTTCACCTCGACAAAGGTCTCGAGAGGAGGTCGGCGTCCCTTCAATAGATCCACGGCATAGCGCACGCCGATGAAACCCTGCTGCGCCGCCTGTTGATCGATCGTCGCCTGGAGCTTCCCCTCCCGCACGGCGCGCAGGGCCTCATCGAGGGCATCGTACCCGGCGACGAGGACGTGGCTCTTTCCTGCGGTCCGCAGGTATTCGATCGCCCCGAGGGCCATCATGTCGTTGGCGCAGAAGAGCAGCGAGATGTCCGGCTGCTCCTTGAAGAGATTCGCGGCCACGGCGTTGGCCTCATCAATCTTCCAGTTGGCCGTCTCCATCGCCACCACCGTGACCTGTTTCTGCCCGGCGAATGCCTTGAGCGCTCCCTGCTTCCGCTGTTCCGCATTCGCCGCACCCCGGATTCCTTCCAGGAGGGCCGCTTTGGCAGGACCGACCGCCATACGCGCGATGTGGGCCGCCGAGAGGTACGCGCCCTGCACATTGTCCCCGCTCACAAAGGGCACATCCCGGAGCCCCATGCGCTTCGACAGCCCCGGATCCAGGCGATTGTCGATGTTCACGATGGGAATCCCGGCATCCTGGGCCTTCTTTAGCACGGGGACCAGTTCAGTGGAGCTGCCGGGGGCGATCACGATCGCCGCCACCTTCTCCCGAATCATCTCCTCGACGATGGCGATCTGCTGATCGATCGAGGTTTCCTTGGCTCCGGTCTTCACCCGGAGCCGGACCCCGAATTCCTTCTCTGCCCGCCGGGCCCCCTTCTCCATTTCGACAAAGAAGGGATTGGTCAACGTTTTCATGACCAGGCCGACGGTTGGGGCTTGGGATCCCGGCGACGCGGCCGTCGCCTCCCCCCCGGGAACGCCCGACCAGACGAGCAACACCAGGACGGCAAGCAGGATACGGCGGATATTCAACATTTCCTTGTCTCCTCGTGGCCGCCGGGCACGCAGGGCGCGACGGGGCGCCGCGCGTGTCGGCAACCGGTCTTGATGTGTGGACCCTGAAGTCTGGCACCTCTTTGCGCTCTTTGCGAGCTTTGCGGTGAAATCCTTGGGCTCACTCTTCTCGTCCTACAGGGCAACCCGGAAGACCTCTTCCAGTGTCGTTTCGCCCAGCACGGCCTTGCCGATGCCGTCCTGGAACATGGTCTTCATGCCGCAACGGATGGCCGCGCTCCGAATCGCCTCGCCGTCCTGTCGCTCCATGATCAAGCCGCGAGTCTCCGCATTCACCTCGAACAGCTCGAACATCCCGAGACGCCCCCGGAAGCCGCTCCCGCCGCAACGCGGGCACCCTTTGCCACGGAAGAGACGGAGACCCGCCAGGGGATCGCCGCCTCCCCCCAAGACGCCCTGGGCCTGCAAGACCTGGATCGTGGCCTCGAAGTCCGGGCGTGCCTGCAGCGCTTTGAGGACGGACGCCTCCGGTGCGAAGCTTTCGCGGCAGCTCACACAGGTCTTCCGCACGAGCCGCTGCCCTATCACCAAGGACAGGGTCGAGGCGAGCAGGAAGGACTCGATCCCCATGTCGATCAGGCGCGGCACGGCCGCTGTCGCGTCGTTGGTGTGCAGGGTCGAGAGCAGGAGCCGCCCCACCAGCGCCGCCCGGACGCCCAGGTCGGCGGTCTCCTTATCCCGGATCTCGCCCACCATGATGACGTCGGGGTCCTGCCGCAGCAAGGCCCGCAAGCCCGCGCTGAAGTCCAGCCCCGCGGCGACGTTGATCGGGATCTGGTTGACCCGGGGGATCGTGCATTCCACCGGGTCNNCATCCCGAAGGGCCGCAGGAGATTCCGCAGGACGATCTGGTACCCCGCGGGGTCTATACCCAGCGCCTCCAGATCGATGACGCTCGCCTCCTTCGACAGGACGCGCAGCACCAGCTTCTCGCCCCACTGCGTCGGGACCGAGGAGGCGCGCAGATCCGCCTTGAACCCGCCCA
>PMDT01000278.1 GCA_003154555.1 Spirochaetaceae bacterium | reverse complement strand
GGAAGCGAATGTGTACACGCCGGCGCTCTCGCCGGACGGGACGAGGGTCGCCTTCACGTTCAACCTCCGCGGCTGCCAGGACGTGTACGTTGCAGACCTTTCGGCCCTCATGGCGGGGTCTACGCCGCTCGATGACGTGGAGTCTGCCGTTGGCGATGTCAACGCGGACCTGCCTGCTCCCGTTCTTGGACCGGATCCTGCCGCGGAGTATTTTCCCTCATTCCAGAACGATTCCACGCTCCTGTTCACGTCGGACAGGACGGGGTCGCTTGCCGTTTACAGCGTCGACATGGGAACGGGCACCGTGACACTCCGGCAGGAGGACCCCGTGGCCGCAATTGCCGGCGTCGCTGATGGTGACAGGCTGCTCTACACCAGCTATTCGACAACCGGCTTCTGCATCAGGAGCGCCCCGCTCGCCGCGGCGGCGACGCAAGCTGTCGAAACGCCGGCGCCCCAGCCGTATCCGCCTGCCATCACGTGGACCGGTACGACGATCGAAGGGAAGCCCTATGTCGACTGGGCGCCTCCCCTGCTCTGGTACCCGTGGCTGACGCTCAGCCAGATCGGACCGGCGGCGCAGGACCAGGCGATCGGCGTGGGCGCCGAGGCGCTCGGCGGGTCGCTCATGGGCGGAACAAGCTGGCAGGTGATGGCCAACTGGCTTCCCGGCGCCGCCCAGCCCATTGCGTCTCTGTCGTTGACATCGAGCTTCGGGCCGGTCGATCTTGGCATCACGAGCGCCCTGGGCTACGGATACGCCGGCGGCTACTGGTCGGAGTCCCTTGCAAGCCGCGCCTCGCTTTCGTGGTCGCTCGTCGGTCAAAGCATTCTGGGCGCCGCGCAGTCCTTGTCTCTTTCCCTGGGGCTCTCACATTCCCTGGAGCTGGACGCCACCAGCGGCTTCGCATTTGCCGATTCGTTTTCGGCGGCCGCGTCAGATTGGCGGTCCACGCTTTCCGTGCCGCTTTCCGTCCGCTGGCAGTGGGCGCGCGGCGGCGGCGCGATCGATTTCAATCCGCCTGCCGCTGCCGACCTCATCCTCCAGGGAACGACATTCCTGCCCCTGCTCTCGCTGACGGCGTTCCAGGAACAGGCGCTGCTCTATGCTGCCGCGAACATCCCCTCGTTGATCCCGCACCATGTGATCAAGCTCGGCCTGAAGGCTGTCCAGTATATCGGGAGCCCTTATCCGCAATACCTCGACGGCTTCACCGCGCCGCGCGGTTTCCCCGCGCGCCTTCGCACGCTGCCCGGCGGAATGCTCGCGAGCCTCGACTACATGATGCCCGTGGCGCTGCTGGATCAGCCGCTCACGTACTGGCTCGCCTTGACAGGACTGGGCGTCGGCCTGCACGCGGAGGCGCTTGCGGACTTTGACGCAATAACCCCGACATTTTCCGCGGTACCGGATATTTTCGTCGGGGCCGATATCACGCTGAATGTCGCGCTGCTGGGATATTCGATGCCCCTGGGCATCGGGATCAGCGCCGCGGTGAGCACAACCGCGCCGGGATCGTTCGACCCGGCGAAAGACATCGGGCTCTACCTGTTCCTCGGATTCGACAGCTTCGCGAGCGCGGTGAGATCGGGCGCTCCCGCCGCCCGCGCGGAATGGGGACGCTGACCCGGGGACTTACGCCGGGGTCTCGCTATTCGGCCGTGCCGCGGCGTGGTAGAATCGGGCGATGCCCGGAGAAACGATACTCGTCGTGGAGGATGAGCCGTCCGTCGCGCGGGGCCTCGAGTACGGCCTGAAGGCGGAGGGCTTTGCCGTCCTCGTTGCGCCGACCGGCGCCGCGGCACTCGCGATAGTGCGCGGCGGCGGCGGACACCCCGCCCCGCAGCTCATGCTCCTGGACATCAGGCTCCCTGACATGAGCGGCTTCGACGTGTGCCGGACCCTTCGTGACGAGGGCCAGGGACTGCCTATTCTCATGGTGACCGCGCGCGATGAAGAAGTGGACAAGGTGCTCGGCCTGGAGCTCGGGGCCGACGACTATATCGTGAAGCCTTTTTCCCTCCGCGAGGTGCTGTCCCGGGTCCGCGCCGCTCTCCGACGCGCCTACGGAGAGCTTGCCTCCGCGGCAGGAGCGGAGCGCGTCGGGTTCGGCGACGTGGTCGTGGACCTGCAGAGGATGCGGGTCGAACGGGCGGGCCAGACGGTGCTCCTCACGCCCACGGAATACCGGTTGCTGCGCCACCTGGTGACGCACCCCGACCAGGTGTTCAACCGCGACTCGCTGCTGGAGATCGTCTGGGGATACGACAGCAACGTCGATTCGCAGCGCACGGTGGACGTGCATGTCCGCCATCTCCGCGAAAAGTTGGAGAAAGACCCGGCGATGCCCCGCTGGCTGGTCACCGTGCGCGGGACCGGCTACATGTTCGCGCAATCGCCCCGTTAGCACTCCTGGCGACCCCGTCTCGCGCGGCATTGGTGTTAACGAACATTAACGGCGTCATAAAACAGCGGTAACCAGGGCACGGTAGCTTTTCATCGGAGGTACATGCCATGAAAATCACCATGCACGCGATCCGCGCGGTGGCCGCAGCGACGCTCCTCGTCGCACTCGGTGCCGCCGCGGGATTCGCACAACCGAAAGCGGAAAGCACCAACCAGAAGAACTCAGGCGCCACGGCGCCAGCGATCCCCGCTGCACCCGGCATCCTCGTCTTCGCGGTCCAGCCGGGAAGCCCGGCGGAGAAAGCCGGCGTGGCCCGGGGGGACATCATCCTCGCGGCTGACGGGACGGCCGTCAACACGCCGATGGACCTCCATCGGCTCATCGCGGCAAAGAAGCAGGGGGACGCGGTCTCCTTGAAGCTCCAGCACGGCGATGCGACGAAGACCGTCAGCGTCACGCTCGGCGCGGACAGGAACCGGCTCGGGATCCGCCTCGCATCGGGACCCGGGATGGACGGCGAAGGCATGCGGGGCCGCGGGATGCGCGGTTTCGGAATGCGCGGCAACGGTCCGGGCGCCCGGTTTGAAGGCGCCTTCGTGGCGAGCGTCGTCGCGGGAGGACCGGCGGAAAAGGCCGGCCTGAAGCAGGGCGACGTGATCCTGTCAGTCGACGGCGCGTCGGTGGACGCCACGCACACGCTGGGAGATCTGATCGCTTCGAAAAAAGTCGGAGACACGGTCACCCTGTCCGTGGGCACGCGGGGCCAGGCGCCTCGTGATGTGAAGATCGCGCTGGAAAAGAACCCGTCCAGGGACGGCCCGTATCTCGGCGTCCAGTATACGGCCGGCCCGATGATGCCGGGGCGCGGCGGATCCGGTCCTGGCATGAAGCAGGAAATCTTCGTTGCCGACATCGCCGCGGACAGTCCGGCGGCACAGGCAGGGATCGCGGTGCGCGACATCATCACGAAGGTCGACGGCGCCGCGGTGAATGATCCGCAGAAGGTCGTCGACGCCGTGGGCGCGCACAAACCCGGCGACAGCCTGACTCTCACGCTCTACGGCATGGCGGACGGCAATGAGAAAGACATCACCATCACCCTGGGCGCGAACCCGAAGGACGCGACAAAGGCGTGGCTGGGCATCTCCATGAGCGTCATGCCCGGACCGCGCGCTTTCCGCGGACCGGACGGACAGATGGCGCCTCCCCCCGGCGCCCCTCCGGCGGCACCCTCGACACCGGGACAGAATCCGCCGAACATCTAGGGAGGAGGGAAGGGGATTGTTCACGTCGATCCGGTGGAGGCTCGCGGCGAGCTACGCGCTTCTGGTCCTGCTCTCCGTCACCCTGATGGGTGCGCTCGCGCTCACGATCGTGCAGAACTACGTGGGGCGGCAGGAGAGCGGGTACCTCCAGTCGAACGCGCGGGAGATCGCGGGACTCGCGCAGCGATTCCTCGCGCCGCAGACCCGCCGGATCGCTCTGGAGGAGCTCGCCTCCACGTCGGCATTCCTCGGCGACGCGCGCGTCCGCATCATGGATACGGAGCGGACCGTGATCGCCGATTCGGGGGACCCGGGCCTGCCGGATGACTTTATCTGGCTCATCCCGTCCGGTCTTTCCGAGTTCCGATCGGAGCTCGATCCCGAGCAAGGCTCGTCGCTCCCCATTATTATCCCGATCCCTTCCCCGCAGCGCGGCGGCCCCGCGGTACGACCCCGCGACCTGCTGCCGCTCCTGCGCGAGCTGCCGCTGGGCACCACCTATATCTTCGCCCGCCGGATGCCGACGCCGTGGGGACGACGGTTCATCTTCGAAAACGACGTGGGCACGGGGCGTTTTCCCGGTGAGCGCCCTGCACCGGTCCGCCACGTCATGGCCCTGACGGTTCCCGTCGGCGATCCGCATGCGCCGGTGGGCTGGGTGGAAATGTCCAGCCCGCTCAACATGGCGAGCGAGGCGCTCGTTCCGATGAGGACCGCCGTGCTGCTTTCCGGCCTGGGCGCGCTCCTGGTGGCGGTGATCGCGGGGCTGCTCTTCGGACGCACCATCACCGACCCGGTCCGGAGCCTCGCCGGCACGGCGCGCAGAATGACGGATGGCGACCTCACGGCGCGCGCTTCCACGTCTCGAAAGGACGAGATCGGCGCCCTTGCCCGGCAGTTCAATGCCATGGCGGCGAGCCTGGAGAAAAACTTCCACGACCTGCGCGTGGAACGCGATTCCCTCAAACGCTTCGTGGCAGATGCCTCCCATGAGCTGCGTACCCCGATCACCGCTCTGTCCACGTTCAACGAGCTGCTCCAGGGAAGCGCCGCGCAGGACCCCGGCGCGCGCCAGGAGTTTCTCCGTGAAAGCCAGGCGCAGCTCGGCAAGCTCCAGTGGATCACGGCGAACCTTCTCGATCTCTCCCGCCTGGATGCAGGCATCGGGGGCCTCTCGCTGGGTCATCACGCGGCCGCCGACATCGTGGAGTCGGCCGTGGCAGGTTCCCGCGCGCGGGCGCGGGAGAAGAGGATCGCCTTCACCGTGACTCCGGTGGAGCCGGGCCTCGTGCTGGTCTGCGACAGGCAGCGTGTCGAGCTCGCGCTTGCCAATCTCGTGTCGAACGCCGTGAAGTTCGTCCCGGAGGGGGGAGCCGTGACGGTGAGCGCCGAGCGCGTCGACGGCAGCGCGCTCTTCTCCGTCCGCGACGATGGACCCGGTATCGACGCGACGGAGCTCCCGCTCGTCTTCGACCGATTCTACCGGGGCAGGAATGCCACGGCTGAGGGCGCGGGCCTGGGGCTGGCCATTGCGCAGAGCGTCGCGCGTGCCCACGGGGGAAACCTGGACGCAACAAGCAGCCCGGGCGCTGGATCCACCTTCACACTCGCGCTCCCGATCTCCCGCTGACACCACCTCTCCGCGAGTGCCTCCCCGACCGCCCGGCACGTTGCCGCAGCCAAGGGTCGACCATATCTTGTGTCTGGAGGTGCTCATGAAGAGGTTCTGCATCGTTCTCGCGGCAGCTCTCCTCGCCGCATTCGCTGCAAGCGCCCAGGACGCGCCCGCTCCCGGGGCGCACGACGAGCACGAGGTGCCTGGCAAATGACCTGCGCGAAAGCGCGGTAAAGTACGGTTGAAAGTCTGATGAGAGTGATCCGGCCCTCAGCCCGACAGGCCCAAATGCCACCGGGTACGGTGGCCGCAAATGCCACGGACTACCGTGGCCGGTCTAGTCCCAGGAGATCTTGAAGCCTTTCCCGTCCACCTGGATGTTGGGCGGGCGGCGCCGGATGAGAATGCCGACAGCCGACACCCCGCCGGTAAGCGCGCAGAGCGCCCCGCCACCCACAAGAAGACCAAGCTTGCTCGTCGGTTCGGGGTCCAGCACGGCGAGCACCACGAATGCAACCCCCGCGACGCTCAGGCCAAGGGAGACGCCCACCGCAACCCAGTCGGTGGGTGAGAGTCGCGCGCTCAGACCCATTGTCATGAGCGTCTGGCTCTGGGGATCGATGCCCACCTTCGCGTCGTCGATGAGCTCCACGGGTGTCCTGCCGCGGTATGCCCTGGCAAGTCGCGTGAGCCAGCCCTTTTCAGAAGTGCGAATGATTGCTCCCGGCGCGGGCGTCTCTGTGTCCGTCGGCGCGTCGGCCTTCTGCAGCATCCCGCCCCCGGGTCGATCCTTCTTCCATGGAACGCGCATGCCTCATCGTGCCCTGAAAGACGCCTGCGGCGCCAGACCCCGCCGGGCTCCTGCCGATCACACTTTCGCGCGCCAGGTGAGCCTGCGGTAGTCCGACTCGAATCCGAAATCGATGAGGCGCGCCCGGTAGGGGCTCTCGCCGGCCGGCAGGTCATTGATCGATTCCACGTGCACGGCATTCATCGGCCGCTGCTCCCGGCTCGTGAGCGTCTCCATGAAGGAGAGATAGTCCGGGACCCGAGGCGCATCAGGGGGAACGCGGAATTCAAGCTCGCGGCCTCTGCGCCGCGACACGAGCACCAGCGCTGCGCCGTGGAAGACGACATGCGTCGTCGAGATGCGCGCGGGGAGATTCCCCTTCAGTCCCTCGATGTCGATGCCGCAGAGGCTCGCCGGGTCCGCAGCGTTCAACCACCAGACCGCGTCGGGATCGGGTGCCGCGACGAGCTCATCGAGCACGGAAGGCAGGGCGAACTGGAGCCCCCGCACACCGTCGAAGAAGCGTCCCGTCACCACTTCTCCCGAGAACTCCATGATCCTGAGACTGCGGAAGAGACGCGACCAGTGCAGCGCCGGCAGCTCGTTTTCCAGGATCTCACGGAAGACCACCCCGTGGCGTTTCAGGATCTGGCGGATGCGATCGCGCGTGATCTCTTCCTCATCCAGCGCGTCGCGCGCGGCGGCCTCGGTCTCCAGGCGGAACCAGAAACCGCTGCCTGGCCGCGACGCCTGCCAGCGGTCGAAGCTGCGCCGCCTTCTGCCGTCTTCCTGCGCAGGCTCTTCCGCGCGGAAACCACCGGCGATTCCCCGGCGCACGGGCTTGAATGAATCGGCTGACACGAGCCCCTTCCATGCCTCCTCCCAGAGACGTGCCGCGACCTGCGTTGATGCGGCAACCCCGCCTTCCGTGCGTGCGTGATCGACGATGTCCCAGAACGAGTACCGGCCGGACGAGGTGGGAAGAAGCGTGGACATGCCCCTGCCGCTGTCGAGAAAGAGCTCGGCGTCCTGTGCAAAGCAGAATGTGATCTTCCGGCGTCCGCAGCCCAGCCAGAGGAGCCCGGCCTCCGCCAGGAGGGAGTCCGTCCACTGGGTCCGATAGGCAGCGAGCCTGGCGGGCAGCACGTCCTCTTCCCAGAGATGGGCAGGCAGGGGAAATCCGAAGAGACGCTCCCACGTGTCTTTCATCCCCTCCACGCCGGTCCCCCGCGGGACGACTCCCTGGTGGCGCGCAACGAACCAGCAGAGGCCTTCAAGAGGCAGGCTGTGGACAGCTGGCCGCGCGCGCGCGCGGGAAATGCGAAGGAGAGTCTCGAGGTTCTCGCGATCGCAGAGCAGGATCTCCGGTGACCCCTCGATGAGCCGGTCAACGACAACGAGCTCCTCCCCCACGAGGTCTTCCAGTATCGTGTCCAGCCTTTCGCGCGTCAGCCCGAAAACCCCTGCCGCAAAAGAGGGGGCCACCGGCCCATAGAAACGCAGCCATTCACCCAGGAGGCCCGCCATCGCAGCCTCATCGTCGCCATCGATGCCGCGCACGATCCGGGGAACGGACTCCACCGCCGCGACGCATGTCCCGGTTGCATCACCGAATGCGCGTTCGACAATTTTCTCCCCGAGCTCCGATCGAAGCTCTTCGCGCGCGCGGCCGAAATCCCGGGCGCAGGCGGCCAGGAGCGCATCCCACTCCGAGGCCGGAATGACGAGCCTTTCCTTCACCCAGTCCAGGAGCTCCCGTGCATCGCGCGGGGCGTAGCCTTCCGCCGTGCGCTGCGCCTTGGCCTGAAACGTCGCGACGAGCGCGGCGGGCAGCAGGGGGCGCAGATCGGAAGACAACGCAAGCTCCCGGACCAGGTCGGCGCGAAGCCCCGTACCGCCGGTGCCCGGCGGCGTGTCATCCTCGTACATCTGGCTGTTCGTCTGTCGCCAGACGAGCTCGCCGCAGAACGGTGAAGGGGCCGGGGTGCGCGCCTCCGTCACCCGGATCTCTCCCGACCGGAGCTCCTCCAGCAGCGCGCGGAGACTCGGCAGGTCGAACTCGTCGCGGAGGCACGTGCGCCAGGCCTCCAGGAGCAGGGGAAAATCGTCGTAGGGGGCAACGGCGGCGAAGAGCGATTTCGCCCGTTGCCGCGTGAGCCACAGCGGTGTGCGCCGGCGCGCCGACGCGCGGGGAAGGAGGAGGGCCCGGCCGGCGCTCTCCCGGAACCGTGCGCCGAAAAAGCCGCTGCCTTCCAGCCTCTTCCGCAGCAGCCGCTCGAGGTTTTCAGGGTTTACCAGTGAGAGGATGTCCTGCCCCAACGCTTCCTCCGGCAGGAAGAGGAGTATCGCATCGTCGGTCTGGAACATCTCGGGTCGGTACCCGTACTTCTCTTCCCACGCTGCGGCAAGCGCGAGACTGAAGGGTCGGTTCACCCGCCCGCCCCACAGCGTGTGGAGGAAGATGTTCGCGCCCTCTCCCCTGCCGTCAGGATCCCGCGTATGCTCAACGAGCAGGTGATGGCGATGGGGAAGATCGCCGCCCGTGGCATCCCGCTGCAGGCGCAGCCAGGCAATCGCCGCCTCTGCCGCGGGAAGCTCCATGCCGTAGCCCTGCGCGAGGTCCTCGGCAAAACGCGGATCGGGGAGGCGTTCGTTCCATTCCTCGAGCGCACGGGCGATGCGATGCGCGACGTGAAATGTCCGGTTGCGCTCCTCTGCTTTCCAGAATGGCGACATGCCGATGCGCGGCTCCACGGGCACCACCTCGACGCTCTGATGATCGATTTTCTGTACGCGCCAGCCCTGGGCGCCGAACACGAATGTGTCGCCGGGGGACCTCTCCCAGACGAACTCCTCATCCAGCTCACCGATGAGCGCCTTCGTGTCGGCCGTCCGCAGGCTGAAGTAGCCGCGGTCGGGTATGGTGCCGCCGCTCATGACCAGGCGCAGGCGCGCCCCCTCCTTTGCGCGGACGGTGGAGTCCCGCCGGTCCCAGGAGATCATGGCGGAGAGGTCGCGCAGGCGCGTTTCCTCATAGCGTCCCGCGAGCATGCCGAGCACCAGGTCGAAATGCCGGCGCGGCAGCGCGTTGTAGGGGTAGCTCGTGCGGATGAAATCAAAAAGCTCGTTGGTGTTCCACGTCTCCATGGAAGTCATCGACACGATGACCTGGGAGAGCACGTCGAGCGGACAGAGCACCGGGGCGATCTCCTCGATGTCCTGCTCGCGCACGCAGCGCGCGGTGACCGCGGCGTCCACGATGTCCTTGCCGTGCAGAGGGTAAAGGATGCCGCGGCTGGGCTCGCCCACGCGGTGGCCCGCGCGTCCCAAGCGCTGCACCGCGGAGGACACCGTGAATGGCGTCTGGACAAGGATCACCTGGTCGAGACTCCCGATATCGATGCCCAGCTCCAGGGAGCTCGTGGCGACGATTGCTTTCAGCTCGCCGCGTTTCAGCCGCTGCTCCACGACCAGGCGCAGCTCGCGGGAAAGGGACCCGTGGTGCGGCCAGACGAGCGGCTCCGGCTGGCCCTCGTTGATGAAGCGCGCGAGCTTTTCGGCATGCCGACGTGAGTTCACGAAGAAGAGAGTGGTGCGGTTGGCGGCGATGATGCGGCGGCAGGCGCGCGCAAGGGCGTCGAAGACCGGTTCATCCCCCGGCTCCACGGTGGGCCTTTCCGGAACGGGGAAATCGATGCGCAGGTCATAGGTCTTTCCCATGGGGCACTGCACGATCGTCACGGGGCGCCTGCGATAGACCGCCTCTGTTCCCGTGCGCTCCAGGCGGAAGCCGCCGATCAGGTCCGCGACCGCCGCGAGCGGCTTCACGGTCGCTGAGAGCGCGATGCGCTGGAACTCGCCGCAGAGACGGACCAGCCGGTCCACCGCGCTCACCAGGTGAGTGCCGCGCTTCGTGCCGGCAACCGCGTGGATCTCGTCGAGAATCACCGTCGCGACCCCGTCGAGCATCAGCCTGCTTGCCTGCGAGGAGAGGATGAGGTTGAGGCTTTCCGGCGTCGTGATCAGGATCTCGGGGGGATGCTGGAGCATGCGCCGACGCTCGCCCGCCGGCGTGTCGCCGCTGCGCGTGAGGACACGGATGGCGGGGAGCTCCTGTCCCGCGGCGTGGAAGACCTCCGCGAGCGCGGCAAGGGGTGAAAGAAGGTTGCGCTGGATGTCGTTGTTCAGCGCCTTGAGCGGAGAGATGTAGAGGATGCGCACCTTGCCCGTGCGCACGGCTCCTGTCGCGAGCTGATTGATGCCCCAGAGGAACGCGGCCAGCGTCTTTCCCGTGCCCGTGGGCGCCGAGACAAGGACGTGGAAGCCGCGCGCGATGGCGGGCCATGCCTGGGCCTGCACCTCTGTCGGCACGCCGACGGATTCGAGGAACCACGCGCGGATAAGCGGGTGGAAAAGCGAAAGCACGTCTGATCCCGCGTCTGCCATGCCCAAACCCCCGGGCAGTGTAGGTTCTGAACCGGGCGCCGGTCAACCACAGGCCCCCGGGCACTCCGTGTTGCCTC
>PMDT01000338.1 GCA_003154555.1 Spirochaetaceae bacterium | reverse complement strand
AACTCGGAGGAGCGCATCGCCGCCTCCACCAGCATCCTGCGTTACATGGCGGGGCTGAACTGCCGGGTGGTGGCCGCGACCCACGACCGCGCTATTGCCGCGAATCTCGAGGGCATCTGCGGCAACGTCCATTTCACCCACCGGGTGGAGGATGAGGGGCTTCAGTTCGACTACAAGCTGCGCGAGGGGATCGTCGAATCAGGGAATGCCATCAAGCTTCTTCGGCTCCTGGGGTATCCCGCGGAGGTGCTCGAAGGCCTGGGGTAGAGGCGCGGTTCTTCCTAAACCCGCCATTCCGAGAGGCCCGAACGGGAGGCCTCGACCAGGGCCATGCATTTCCCGGCAAGGGGATCCTCCGCATCTTTGCCCCACACCCCGGCCAGGAGATCACGCGGCGCACCCCCGCAGAACTCCACAGCGGCGGCGGCGGCGAGTGCAGTCCTTCGCGGTTCGATCTCCTGGCTCATTGCCAGGCGCATGGTGCCGAAGAGCCTGTCGCTCCAACCCAGCTTTCTCCTTGGGTCGCGGATGATGCGCTCCACCCTGTCGAGGAGCCACGGATTGGTGATGCGGCCCAGGAGATCTTCCGCGTATGCCGCGTAGCCCTTCCGGGTGAACAGGAGATCACCTGTGCCGCCGTACTTTGCCCGGAGCGCCGCGCCGGATTCAAGGAGAAGTGCGTCGCGGCCGAATGCGAGGAGCTTCGAATCCTCCCCGATCCTGCTCATGACATCGTAACCCCTGAGCCATGCCAGGTAGCCGAGCACCGCGTGCACGGCATTATGCCCGAAGAGCTTTGCCTCTTCGAAGGGAAGGAGGTCATCCTTTTCCTCGAAGACCCGGATCTTCCGCGCAAACCCGGGGAGGGTGATGCGGGAGATCAGGATGCGGTTGAACTCTTCCACAAGAACGCACTTTTCGAAGCCCTGCACGAGCGGCGAGAGGCCGAGCCTTTTCATCTCGGCGGGGGAGGAGACCGCGCCGCTCATCTTTCCCACGACGGTGTTGAGTATCTGCAGGTCCGTGAAGGCCTTTGCCGGGGCGCTTTTCATCACCGCCTCCCGCAGCATCTCTGCGGCGAAGTTGTTGTTCTCCGCCGTGTACACAATCCGCTGGCGCCCGTCGATCGCGCCCTCTGCAATCATGGAGGCAATGGAGGAATCCCCCCCCGCCGCGTAGAAATCGACGCTGGGGATCGCCGTGGCAAGCTCCGAGGAGTCGCGTATGGCTGATACAATTGCGTTCCTGTCTTCGGGCACACGGGGGTTGAACAGCTCGATCCGGGGCAGGATTTTCGTGCTGATGCCGCCGCGGCCGGCCACGTTGATGGCCACGGAGCCGCTCGCGGCGCGCACCGCCTCCACAAGCCCCTGGTCCACCTCCGCAACCACGAACCGTTCGAAGCTGCCCGACGCGACAGCCTCGCAGAGCATCAGCCCTGTCTGGATGGGCCCGAAGCCAAACCCGACGAATGTCGTCCCCATTGCCCGCCTCCGCGCGCACCGTAGCACGTCCCCCGCGGGCGTGGAAAGCATTTACCCGACGGCGCGGAGGCGGGCAGGAACGCGCCCCGGTCTTCTCCGCTACCAGCCCAGCGAAAGCCCGGCCGTCACGGTCACCTGGATGGTGCCCAGTGGGTAGACAGGGATGTTCGTGACCGGTATCTCCATGTTGTACGGGGTCCAGTTGACCCTGGCGGAAACAAGGAGACCGTCGATGTTCAGCCCCAGGCCGGCCGCCACAAACGGGAAGAGGGAAAGCATGAGCTGGTCGTTGAAATCGGGGGCGCTCATTCCCTGCAGGGAGACGCGTCCCGCGCTGCCGAACCCGATCTGGACGAACGGATCGAGGAAATGGTTGGCGCCCACGGGATGAAGGCTCAGGTAGAGGGCCGGTGCGTACCAGTCCAGCCACCAGGAAGCCGAGGCATCCTTGTGGAAGTCGACCTCGTAGTCGCCGCCGAAACCCATGCGGCCGAGGATCACCTCCCAGCCGAAGCCTCCGAGCACGGGCTGGCTGCCATCCAGGAATGTCGCTATGATCTGCGGGGCGGACGCACCCGTGGCGAAATCCGCGGTGAGATCGGCGGACACGTGCACCGCGCTTGCGAAACAGGGCGCTCCGAGGGCCGCGATCGCCAGAGTGAGAATGAGGATAAGCTGTCTTTTCATGCCCGTGGAACACCGTGAAAACAGCGGAGTGTCACTTCGTCACGGTTTCCGTGTTATAGTTTGAGATGAGCGGGAGAATCTCGTGGCACTGGATGTCGATGCCCTCTACAGGAAATACGGACCCATGGTGCTCCGCAGGTGCCGGCGCCTGCTCGTCGATGAAGAACAGGCGCAGGATGCGATGCAGGAGACATTCGTGAAGCTTCTGCGCTACCAGGACAGCCTGAACGACAAGGCGCCGTCCAGCATGCTCTATACCATTGCAACCAATGTCTGCATCAACTTGATTCGCACGAGTCACCGTCGCCCGCAGACGACGGGAGAGGAAACGCTCGAGCGCATCGCCTCCGCGGAGGACGTGGAGACGCGCGCCCTGGACCGCACGACGATAGACGGAATTTTCAGCCGCGAGAGGGTGTCCACACGCACCATGGCGGTGTTGCACTATGTGGACGGCATGACTCTGGAAGAGGTCGCCGGCCAGGTGGGACTCTCCGTGTCGGGGGTGCGCAAGCGCCTTCGGCAGCTCAGGGAGCGCACCCGTTCCCTGGAGGAGGCTTGAACATGGAGCAAAAAAGGAAGATATCCGACCTGATGCTCGAACAATTCGCGCTCGGCGAGCTCTCTGCCGATGCAGAGCGCACCGTGCGCACGATGCTCGCCGTGGACACCGATTTGCAGAAGAGGCTTGACGCCCTGCGGGACTCCGATACGGAGATCCTGGCGTCGTATCCGCCCGCGCGGATCGTTCCCCAGATCCGTGAGAAGATGCTCCGGGAAGGGGCGGGAGAGGCCCGGCCACGCCGCCGCGTCGGCGCTCTCTGGGCCCTGCCCATTGCAGCCACCATTCTCATTGCCCTGACGCTTTCTGTGACCGTGCTGCGGCCGAATGACACGCGCCTCAAGGGCTTTTCGACCCATCTCACGCTTTTCCGCAAGACCGCCGCCGGCGCGGAGGAGCTCAGACCCGGATCGGTTGCCCGACGCGGTGACATCCTCCAGGTGAGCTATGCGGCCGGAGACGCGAAGTACGGCGTGATCTTTTCCATTGACGGACGCGGGACGCTGACGTGGCACCTTCCTGCCGGTTACGCCGGCGGCGCCCGCCTTGCGCCTGCCCTGGACAGCCGCGGCACCGTGATACTTCCCACGGCCTATGAGCTCGACGATGCCCCCAAATTCGAACGCTTCTTCCTCGTCTACGGTTCCTCCGCATTTGACGTCGCGGCTGTCGAACGGATCGCGCATACCCTGGCGACACAGTCGTCGACCGCGGACCGCGCCACACTCGTCCTCCCGTCGGGCCTCGGACAGTATTCGTTCGTCCTGGGCAAGCAAGGATAGATGCCATGAAGGTGCGAAAGCTTCTCGTTCTTTTTCTCCTCGGGGCCGTTGCATGGACTTCCGCGGCGGACACGGCCGTGCCGCTCCGGCGGTTCGCGTTCGTCGCGGGCTCCAACGACGGCGGGGATGCGCTCGTGAAGCTCCGCTACGCGGAGAGTGACGCGCGCGCGTTCGCCACTGTTCTTCAAGATCTCGGCGGGGTGCGGCAGCAGGACCTCGTGCTCGTCTCCAGCCCGACCCTCGCGCGCTTCGAAGACGCCCTGCAGCGGGTGCGCCAGATGGTCGGCTCTCCGCGCGAGCTGGACGAACGGCGCGAGCTCGTCTTCTACTATTCGGGCCATTCTGACGACGACGGGCTCATCCTCGGCAAGGATCGGGTCGCATGGGAGGATCTGCGCAAGCAGATCACCGATATTCCGGCGGACGTGAAGATTGCCATCCTGGACTCCTGCTCTTCCGGCTCCCTCACCCGCGCAAAAGGCGGGGTCGCGCGGCCGGCATTCCTCTTCGATGCATCCGCGGACATGACCGGCCACGCATTCCTCACGTCTGCCTCCGCGGAGGAGGCGGCCCAGGAATCGGACCGCATCGGCTCTTCATACTTCACCCACTTCCTCATCTCCGCCATGCGCGGCGCGGCCGACACGGCGGGTGACGGCATCGTGACCCTCAATGAGGCCTACACGTACGCCTTCCAGGAGACGCTGGCCTCCACGGAAAAGACCCAGTACGGACCGCAGCATCCGGCCTACGACATCAACCTCTCGGGATCCGGTGACCTGGTCCTCACCGACCTTCGGTCGTCCGGCGCGCGGCTCACCGTTGCGGATGACATCGCGGGACGGCTCTACCTGCGGGACTCGGACGGTAACCTGGCCGTGGAATTGAACAAGCAGTACGGCCAGAGCGTGGAGCTGGGCCTGGAGCCGGGAACGTACTCCGCCGTGCTCGATACGAAAAACGCGCGGCTCGCCGCCGATCTGCGCGTGACGGGCCGGCAGCCGACCACCCTCACGCTCGCCAGCATGCACGCGGTATCGCTTGACCCGGCGGTCGCACGCGGGGGCGGCTACGACCAGCCGCTCACTCCGGGCAGCGGCTCCCCGACCGCGCAGAATGTGAATACGGCGGATCCTGCCGCTGTGATCGG
>PMDT01000155.1 GCA_003154555.1 Spirochaetaceae bacterium | reverse complement strand
TTCATGAAGTCCATGTCGATGGACGCCCAGGGGATGTCGCGATTGAACTGGGTGTGCAGGTGGGCAAATGGCTTTGCCAGCGCGGAGAGCCCCGCGATCCACATCTTGGCAGGGGAGAAGGTGTGCATCCATGCCACGATGCCGATGCAGCTGGCAGCCGCGTTGGCGTCACGGCACACCTGCAGGATGGCATCCGGGGTCGTGACCACGGGCTTGAAGACGAGCGTGACGGGAATGCCCGCAGCGGCGGAGAGACCGCGTGCTATTTCGCGCGCATGCTCGGCAACTTTGTCCAGGGTGTCCTTGCCATACAGGCTCTGGCTGCCCGTGACGAGCCACGCTTCCAGGTTCTTGAAGTCGATCATTGCGCCCCCTTCGTCTCTCGTGGTCTGTGCGAGGTTTTCGACGCCCTACCGTACCTGCTTCCGCTTCCGGGATCAAGTCTGCCGCAGGTATTGCGGCGGGAAGGCCGTCTCCGCCGCTTGCGGAAGTCGCCTCCCCGCCCTACAGTGCCTGCGGAGGAGCCAGGCGGCGTGGTCGTGAAAAAGCCCGTGCGGGTCGCCCCGTCCATGATGTGCGCGGATTTTCTCCACCTGGCCGACGACCTGCGCGTCCTGGAAGGGGGGGGAGCGGACTTCCTCCACGTCGACATCATGGACGGCCATTATGTGCCGAATTTCACGCTCGGCCCGGATTTCTGCCGGGCCCTTGCTCGCTGTTCGCACCTGCCTCTGGACATTCACCTCATGGTGGAAAACCCCGATGCGCACATCGAGGCATTCGCCACGATACCGGGTGCCACGGTTTCCTTTCATCCCGAGGCCTCACGGCACCCGCACCGCACGCTCAGCCTCATCCGCAGCTTCGGGGCGGACTGCGGCATCGCAGTGGATCCGTCCATGCCCCTGTCGGCGATCGACGAGCTGCTCCCCTTCGTGCGCAGGGTCTGCATCATGACGGTGAATCCCGGCTATGCGGGCCAGAAGCTGGTGCCGACAACCATCGCGAAAATCGCCGCACTTTCCCGGGTCATCGCCGACCGGGTTCTGGTCGTGGACATCGAGGCGGACGGCAACGTGAGCTGGGACAATATCCCGGTCATGGTGGCTGCCGGGGCCGACATCCTGGTCGCGGGAAGCTCTTCCCTTTTCGACGGCGCGGCAGGGCTTCTGGACAACATGAGGCGGATACTGGAGCTTCTCAGCCGGGACTGATTCCCGCTCCCGAGGCGATCACCACCGGTCTACTTCTTCTCCTTCTCTTCCGCGGCCTTCCTGCTGCGCAGGCGCGCGATGTAGAGGTACGCCGCGAGCTCGGGATCGACCTTCCCTCCGCCGCCCATGCCCGAGATGCGCGCCCGCAGCCTCGCCTTCTCCTCTTCCCGGCCGCGCGCCACCATGGTGGAAAGCTCATCGATGGAGTAGCGGCGCCTGGCGCGCAGGGATGAGAACAGGACGGACAGTCGGGCGGCGAATCCCTCGGGGATCGCGATGCGGCGGACAACGATGTCGACGAAGAACAGAAGAAGAGCGGCGAGCAGCAGGTACTGCCAGGCGGCATCACCGGCGGCTGCGACGCCCGGCTCGCGGCGCAGGAGATCGTCGAGCGCCTGCGTGTCATCCGGGCCGGTGATGACGCGGCCGCCCGTCTGTGAGGCAAGCCGGTCGAGAAGGGCCGTGTCGACGCCGAGCATCTGGTACTCGTCGGAGTAGGGCACGTTCGCGCCCAGCGTGACAGGAGCGACCGTCTCCGTCCCTGCATGCGCGGAGAGCGTGAGGACGTAGTCACCCACGGCATCCGCGGGCACACGAGCCTCGTAGAGGCCCGGGCCTGTCTGGGCAACGATCGTCTCGACACGGTCGCCGTCCGGCTCCAGGAGAATGCCGTCCATCGAGAGCCCATTCGCAAACGCGCCGGTGGCGTCCCACGCGTCGACGGTGATGGAAGCCCGGCCGCCGCCGATCGTGAGCCGCGGATGCAGAATGCCGCTGTCCGTCGGCTTCTCGATCCAGCGGATAAGCTGCGAGACAAAGCGCGGAAACTGGTTCCATCCCAGCCACGAACCGCTCCACCGGCCCCGGAAGTCCGACGTGAACGCAGCGGTGCGTCCCAGGCCGTAGCGCCAGGTTGCGAGCAGCGGCGCTCCATACAGCGCGGAGAGCTCCATCTCGGCGCCTGTTTTCATATACGTGAGGACGAAGCCCTTCAGGGCCGGCATACCGGAGAAGCTGATGCCGCGCATGCTCTCCCCCGCGGAAGACGGCTGGGGCAGGAAGCTCTGCTCGACAAGCAGCCCCTGCGCGGCGAGTCTCGTCTCCGTCATGAATATCTGCGGCACATCGCGGGGATCGCTCGTCGCGTAGGTCCTGCCGCCGCCCCAGCGCGCGATGTCCTTGAGGAGTGCTGAGTCCGCGTCTTCGCCGATGGCAACAGTGGAGACCGTGATCTTCGCGCGGGCCATCTTTTTCACCAGCGCCTCGAACTCTCCCGCGTCGGTGAGCCCGTCGGTGAGCAGGATCACGTGCTTCAGCGGCGTCGATGATGTTTCCAGGATGCGGTCGGCCTCCTGGAGAGCCGGGTACATGATCGTGCCGCCCCCGGGGGCCAGCGTGGAAAGATCCGCGGCGATCGACGCCGTGTCCCCCGCGTCCGTGAGCGGCACCGCCCACTGCCAGTCCGCGTCGAATGCGAGCAGGCCCACCTTGTCGAACGGATTCAGCGATTCTATTGCCGACAGCGCAGCGGACTTCACCACGTCGAGCTTCGTCTCACCCGAGCTCACCGTGCCGCCCATGCTCCCGGACTTGTCGATGAGGAGCACGAGCGACACCCGCGGCAGCTCCCGCCGCGACTTTACGTCCATGTCCACGGGCAGGATCCGCTCGAGGGGCGTCTTGTAGTAACCGCCGGCGCCGAAGCTCGTGTCCCCGCCGGCCATGAGAAGGCCGCCGCCGGCGTCCCGCACGTAGCGCGCGATGGTCTCCATCTTCTCCGTGGAGATGCCGAAGCCGGGGACATTGTCGAGGATGAGGGCATCGTACGGGAGATACCCGGCGAGCGTGCCGGGGAGACCGGCAGGGTCGGCGCGCACGGCCGTCATCCCCTGCGCCGCAAGGGCGGCAAGAAGCGACGGAGACTGCCGGCCCGGCCTGCTTATGTACAGCACTTGCGGTGGACCGCTCACGGACACGAAGCGCCGCGCGTGGTTGTTCTGTAGAATCGTATCGCCTGGCGCGCTTACCAGCGCGTCCCACGCGTGGAGGCCGCGCTCGGGAAAGGCGCCGGTGAAAGAAACCGCGTTCTCCCCCGGGGCCAGGGTCTCGTCACGGGTGCCCACGGGGATGGCGTCCCGCAGGAGCGTCACCCGTGCGCGGGTGCGCGTGCGGCTGCGGACCATCACGACGACTTCCTGCGGCTCGTCCTGCCGGACGCGCGCCGGCGCGCGCACGTCTTCGACGGAGACTTCCACGTCGTCGGTGCCGGCGGCGGAGCCGAGGGGCACGGGGAATATCCGCGCGCCCAGGGCGCGGGCGACCCCGGCCGCCTGCTCCGCGCTCCCCCGGTTCTCGTCGCCATCGGTGAGAAGAACCACCCGGGGCGACGCGGACCCGACGGCCTGCGCAAGGCCGAACTGGAGGGCATTGGCGATATTCGTCGTGTTTTCGTCCACGTCCCCGCCCTCCGCCTCGACCGGCCTTCCGGGAGTGAGCTCCTCCCTCTCCGCATCGCCGCCGAATCGCACGAGCGAAGCCGTGTCGCCGCGATCCAGCCGCCCCCGGATCTGCTCGATGAGCGAAAGCGCCCGGGCGCGCTGATCGTCGCTCACGCTGCGGGACTGGTCGAGGAGAAAGAGAACGGACAAACGGTCGGAGGTCTGGGCCAGGATGAACCCTGCAAGGGCGAGCACGAGGAAGAGGACCGATGCGGCGCGCAGAATCAAAAAGGCGCGGCGGCGCGCCGCGGAGAGGCTCTCCGCTTTTCGCACGATGCGCGAGGTCAGGAACAGGAGCGGGGGAACGGCGATGAGCGCAANNCCAGATCGGGGACCGCGCGGGAGGCGCGGGGGATTCCGCCGCGGCGCTCTTCGGCGGGACGAACCGGGGGGTGATGTCGGTCTCGGAATCGCTCGTCAGATTGACGGCGAACTCACTCGTCGTGGCGCCGTTTTCCACGCTGTAGAAGCCCGTGCGATCCGTCTCCAGGAAGTCCGCGGAAGCCCCCGTCGCGGCAATCGCCCGTCGGAGGCCATCCGGTCCCACGACCGTGAGGCCGGCCGCGTCCCCGGTCGCGAGTGTGCGCGGAAGGCCGGCCTGCACCTGGTCAGCCTGCACGGCAAGCCACGCGGGAAAGAACCAGGACAAGGTGTTGGCAAGGAGGACCGGGAAGCCCGCGCGCAGGGGAAGATCGGATCCCTGCGGATCGAATGCGAGCATGAGCACTTTCAGACCCGCATGGTCCCACGTGAGCATCAGTGGCGATTCCGCGCTCGCCGCGATCACCTGGAAACCCGGGCCGGGCTCCAGCGCCAGGGCGCGGTTGATGGTGAGCCCCGTGAGCGAGACCGAGGACAGGAGAGGGTCGCTGCGGCTGAATCCCGTCACCGCGGGGCGCTCGATGGACCCCGAAGCCTGGACAGGGAGATCCGGCGGGACGGCCGAGAAGAGAATGATGCCGCCGCGGGCACTGCCCAGCGGCGGAGGCTGCACGTTCTCGTAGATAGTCACATCGTCATCGACAGCGGCCGCACCCGCGCTCCCCGCGGAAGGGCTCACACCGGTGAGGCCGTGCGCGGGAGCCGCCTCCGTGCGCATGCTGATTCCCGGCAGCACGGACAGCGCTTTCTGCGTGAAGTACGTCGAGGCACCCACGACGCGGACGCGGATCTGCCGCGACGGGGCGAAGACCGCGTAGGCATGGTCGTCGAGGGGAAAGGCGTCAGTGGTCTGCAGGCGCGCTTCGACGCGTCCCGTCGTGGGGCCCTTCCAGGGAATACTCAGGGCCGCACGTTCGCCGGGCGCGACGGTGACGGTCCGGGACACGACCGTCACGCCGCCGACGCTGATGAGAAGCGGTGCCGTGACAGGTCGTTGCCCGCTGTTCCGCACCGCGATGAAAAGCTCGTACGGCGCCGCGCCTGCCGCTGCGCGTCGGAAAGCGAGACCCGTGATGCCGGCGTTGTCGTGCGCGGAGCCGAACAGCTCGATGTGAATCCAGGGCCGCGATGCATCGATGCTCCCCAGGGACTCGAATGCGCCGTCGCTCAGAAGGAGGACCTGGTCACCCCGTCGCGCGCTGCGCAGGGAGAGCGCGAATGTCATGCTGTCGGCCACGTCGCCTGGCTCGTCGGTCGCGGCGGCGGCCTGCAGGGCACGGCGCAGAACGGCGCGGTCGGCGGTGAAGGCCTGCAAAAGGTGGGGCGCGCGCGCCGCGAGGATCACCGCCATGCGCGCCCCCCGGCGCATGCCGGCAATGAGCTCCAGGCCGCGCGCCCGTGCCGCGTCGAAGCGCGTGCCGGCCGATTCCCGCGCCTGCATGCTCGCCGTGGCGTCCAGAACGAGGATCGTGTCCCCCGCCGATGACAGGCTTCGGATCGTGAGCCCGGGACCCGCGAGGGCGGCCGCGAGCGCCGTCACGGCGAGGACCTGCAGCAGCAGAACGAGCGATCCGAGTATCCGCCGCAGCCGCATGCGCGCGGTGCGCTCCTGCAGGGCCTCTTCCCAGAACACGAGCGAAGAGACCGGCGTGTTCCGCCAGCGCACGGAAAGGGCATGCAGGATCACGATGAGGGGAATGAGGCCGAGCAGGAGCAGCCAGAGGGGGGACGCGAAGCTCATCGGGAGTGCAGGTGCGCCCCCTGCCGCAGGTAGCGCAGGACCACGTCCTCGAAGGGAACGAGCGTGGCGGCACGCAGGTACTCGATGCCGGCCTTGAGGCAGAAATCCTCCGCTTCGCCGAAGAAGCCCTCGACGCGCTTGCGGTAGGACGAAAGGAGCGGGCGGTCGATCGTGATGGGGAGGGCCCGGCCGGTCTCCATGTCCGTCAGGCGGAGCGCACCCTGCGTGCGGGGCTCGATCTCCTCGCGGTCCAGCACGTGCACGAGCACCACCTCGAAGTTGTGAAACAGGAGCGCGCGAAGCCCCGTGCGGTAGCCTTCACGGGATTCGTCCAGCAGGTCGGATATGACGATGGCAAGCCCCGGGTTGCGGGAGCGCAGGGCATAGTCCCGCAGCGACCGCGCGATGTCGGTGCCGCCCCCCGTGCCGACACGGCTCAAGTATTCCAGGAGATGGAAGAACTGCGCCTTGCCGCGGCGCGGGGCCAGGGCGCCACGGAGACCGGCGGCGAACGTGGTGACACCCACCCGGTCCAACGACCCGATGCCGACATAGCCGAGCGCCGCGGCCAGGCGCCGGGCATAGTCGATCTTCGGCGGAGAGCCGTAGGACATGGAGGCGCTTGAATCAAGGAGCACGTGCACGGTCAGGTCCTCTTCCTCCGCGTAGAGGCGTACGAAGAGACGGTCCAGGCGTCCGAAGATGCTCCAGTCGATGGAGCGGAAGTCATCGCCGGGCTGGTAGGTGCGATAGTCGGCGAAATCGAGGCTCGTGCCCCGGCGCACCGAGGCGTGCGCGCCCCGCGTATCGCCCCGGTAGATTCTGCGCGAGATGAAGGACAGCGACTCGAGCTTGCGGAGGAACTCGCGGTCGAAAAGCTCCCTGTCCATCAGCCCGCGCCCGGCTCCACCCGCTGGAGGACATCGTCGACAATCTGCTCGGAGGAAATCCCCTCCGCCTCGCCCTCGAAATTGAGCAGGACGCGGTGACGCAGCGCCTGGCGCGCACCATACGTCACATCCTCGAAGGATGCGTTCATCCGGCCCTCGAAAAGTGCGCGGGCCTTTGCCGCAAGGACGAGGCTCTGCGGCCCCCGGGGACTTGCACCGTAGCGGACGAACTTTCTGACAAGCTCCGTCGCATACAGCGTCCCCGGGCGAGTGGCCATGGCGAGCCTGATCGCAAACTCCTTGACGTGCGCCGCAATGGGCACCTCGCGCACGAGGTCCCTGATGCGCAGAACCTCCTCCGCGTCAAGTATCCTTGAAAGTGGAAGCAGCGCCCCTCCCGTGGTCCTGTCGACGATCAGAGCGAGCTCCTCGGCCGTGGGGTAGCCAAGGGTGAGCTTGAAGAAAAACCTGTCAAGCTGCGCCTCAGGGAGCGGGTAGGTGCCCTCCATCTCGATGGGGTTCTGTGTTGCAAGCACTATGAAAGGAGGATCCAGGCGGTAGGTCGTGCCGCCCACGGTCACGGTACTCTCCTGCATTGCCTCCAGGAGGGCGTCCTGGGTCTTCGCGGGCGCGCGGTTGATCTNNAGGTGAGTTTCCGCCCGCCCTCGGCGTCCTGCAGAATCTCGGTGCCCGTGATGTCAGCGGGCATGAGGTCGGGCGTGAACTGGATCCGGGAGGTCTCCAGGGCAAGGACCTGCCCCAGGCTCTTGATGAGCGTCGTCTTCCCCAGCCCCGGCACCCCCTCCAGGAGGGCATGGCCCGAGCAGAAGAGGCAGAGCAGGACATCCTGCACGATGCCCTGGTGCCCCACGATGGCACGGGCGATCTCAGCGCGCAGCGCGCGCACCCTGTCGCTCACCCATGCCGCCTGTTCCCGTGCGTCCATGTGCTCCCCCGTCAGTTTCCGGTGCCGGCTTCCGGCATCCCGATGGTCGTGAAGTAGCCCTTCACGTATTCCCGCAGCTTCTGCGGCACCTCGTCGCGCGCGAGCGCGCTCTCCGCCTGCCGTGCGTAGTGATCAAGCACCGTCGCATCGGGAAGCTTTGATCCCGCGAGATCCGGCAGGGACCGAACAAGAAGCCGTGCCATGTCTCCTTCCCCGCTGTTCCCGTCCGCCCTCAGGCCTGGGCTGCCGGTCCCATGGGCAATCGCGGTGGGATCACCCGTCTTCACCAGCGCGGGGGCATTCCCCGCCTGGCTCCCGGTGCCCCTGCCGGATTGATCCTGTCCTCCGGTATTCCCACCGGATTGGCCCTGGCCGGCAGAACCGCCTCCCGTCCCGGGGCTGTCTCCCTGCGAGCCGCTGCCATCCGCCGGCGCACTCGCCGCGTCCCCCGGTTGAGATGTCCCGCCCGAAGCGCCCTCTGCCGTGCCTCCGGACCGGCCCTTGTCCTGGTTTTGCCGGTCTGAAAGCCTTCGCGTATCCTCGCGGAGCCTGTTGAGCGCATTTCCGAGACTGTTCAGGTTCTGATCGGCACTGCTCGCGGTGCCGCCCTGCTCACCCTGGCCG
>PMDT01000105.1 GCA_003154555.1 Spirochaetaceae bacterium | reverse complement strand
TAAATCGGAGGAGAGGGCGGAGTCGATGTCAGACATTTTCGATATGCGCACGTTTTCAATTGCGGCCGGTATTGTCGCGATGTTCTGCTGCCTTCCGATGATCTATATGATCGGATCCGGAAAGACCTATCCCGGAATGTACCATTGGACCGCTGCAACGATTTCGAGCTTTCTGGGCCTGATCTTGAACGGCCTGAAGAATGCGATCCCCGACGTCTTCAGCGTCGTCGTCGCAAACACCCTGATCGTCGGCTTCGTCATTCTCTCGACACGAGGTCTGCTCGAATTCGTCGGCAGGAAATCGGGTCGGGCTCTCGACGCAGCCGTCCCGTGCGGAACCGCCATCGTGCTGGGCATCTTTCTCTTTCTCTGGCCGAGTTACGCGATCCGCGTGACTGCGATCTGCGCGGTCTATGCCTTCTACACGATACGATCACTCATGATCATCTGGAAGGACTTCCCCGCGCTGTCGCTGGGTCGGAACTGGCTTCTCATTATCACCTTTGCCTTGTCCGTCGCGTGGTATGTCGTCCGAGCATCGTTGACTCTTGTCTTCGGGCACGGCGCGGATCTTGCCTCTGCTTATTTCTTCCAGACGGTTTCGCTGGTCCTTGCCCTGGGCGCAATTGTCCTGGTCGTTTCAGGGTATATCATCGTGAGCCTTCAATGCGTGAAAAGAGATCTCGACAGCGCGCAGAGGGAGGTGAAAACCCTGTCAGGGCTCCTCCCGATCTGCAGCAGCTGCCACAAGATCCATGACGGCAGCGGACATTGGATCCATATCGAGTCTTATATCAGCAGGCACTCCGAAGCGTCTTTCAGTCACGGGCTCTGTGACGATTGCGCCGCCCGGCTGTACCCGGACCTCGTCGGAAAGCAATAAACTTCCGGCAAAAGGCCCGAGTCCGTTCCCGCCACCTACAGCGCGCAGTAGCGGTCGACGCGCGCAGCAATCACGCCCAGTGAGTCATCCCAGAACGCGCGGGTGCGGATGTCGATGTCGAAGCGCGCGGCGAGGTCCGCGGCNNTACAGCCCCGTGCCGAAGAGAAGGCCGAAGGCGTACGGGAAGTTGTAGAAGTCGGTGCCCGTCATGTAGTAGTGGGGCTTCCAGGTCCACATCCAGGGGTTGCGGAATCGCGGATCCAGTCCCTCGCCGTAGGCTGCCTCCTGTGCGCGGCCCATGATCTCGCACAGCTCGTCCGCGCTGAGCTCCGACTTCTCGCGCCTCTCCATGACTTCCTTTTCGAAAAGGAACCGGGAATAGATGTCCACGATGACCTGCGAATCGTTGACCAGCGCGTTCTCCAGGAGTGCGAGCTCTGCCGCGGCGCTCGGCGCTTTTTCGAGCAGCGATTCGCTCACGATCGTCTCGCACATGATGGAGGCCGTCTCCGCGAGCGTCATCGGCGTCATCTGCTGGAGCTCGGTCTTCCCCGCCCTGTAGGCGCAGTCGTTGTGATAGCCGTGCCCCAGCTCGTGCGCGACCGTGGAGATCTGCTCCAGCGAGCCGTCGAAATTGCAGAGGATCCGCGACTCCCGCACGGAAGGCGCCGGTGAGCAGAAGGCGCCGGCGGATTTTCCGTCGCGCGGCTCCGCGTCGATCCAGTTTCCGTCAAAGGCGCGCGCGGCAAAGGATCGAAGGGAGGGGGAGAAGGTGGCGAAGTTCGAAAGGATGAGCGCGCGCGTCTCTGCCCATGTGGAATCCCCGCCGGCCGCGCCGCTGGGCGCGAAAAGGTCCCACCAGGCGAGCTTGTCCTTGCCCAGGCGCGCCGCCTTGGCCCTGAAGTAGCGATGCATCGACGGCAGCGAGCCTTTCATCGCGTCCAGCAGGGCCTGGAGCGTCTGCCGGTCGATGCGCGTGCCATCGATGGCAGCGTGGAGGCAGTCCGCCCGGCCCCGCAGCTTGTTGAGGGTGTTCGAGGAGCCTTTCATGCCGTTCAGGCACGCGGCCAGCGGCTCGCGCACCTTCGGCCATTCGCGCATCTCCGCTTCCCACGCGCGGCGGCGCACCGACTCGTCGGGGTGCGTGCGCAGATTCAGGATCAACGGCATTGGCAGCGTCTGCGCCGTGCCGTCGAGCTCGAGGTCGACCTTGATCTGTGACGTGACCGTGCGCTGGAGCTTCGACCACGCATTGGCTCCGCTCAGGGACAGCTCCGCGGCGAGCATCTCCTGCGGGTTGCTCATGAGGAATCTGCCCTGCTCGGCGCATTCCCTGATCAGGAAGGAATGCAGCCGCGCCGCCCTTCCTTGCTCCAGTGCGCGGGGCAGCGCGTCAGACACCGTGGGGATCCAGCCCTTGAAGCGCGTCCATTCCTGCTGCAGACGCACCTGGACGATCTCGAGCTCGGAGAGCTTCTTCGACGCGGCCGTGTCGTACGAGTTCGTCGCGGTGAAGGATTCGACGTAGACCTGCAGCGTGTTGGAGAGCAGGAAAGCGCTGTTGAAGAGCTCGATGGCGCGGTCCAGCGTCGCGCCAAGCTCCGCCGGTGGTGTGGAGGCGGAAGAGGCGGCGCAGTGCGCTGCATGGTGGCGCGCGGCCTCGTCGATCGTCCGCGCGAGCTCCGCCGATGCGGCGGAGAACTCCCGGGAGTCAAGGCCGGGATAGACATTGTGCAGATCCCAGTGGGGAAGGTTTTCGACGGCCATGCGCTCTCGTCTCTCCTCACCCGACAGTAGCGGGCAAAAGGGTCCGGAGCAAGGTGCTCAGATTGCGAGGGCCTTCCGCATGACGAGATCGGTTTGTCGCTCGCTTCCCATCTGGAAGCCGTGCGTGCCCGCGGGCGCGAATCCCATCTGCGTGTAAAACCCGATTGCCGCGGTGTTTTTTTCCCAGACGCCAAGCCAGAGCGCCTCTTTTCACGGCGGGATCGTTCAGATGCCGGAATGTTTCGTCGCAGGTCCGCCGGGCAAGGGCGCGCAGGGTCTCGAGGTCCCTCCCGCGGCAGCGGCGGATGAGGATCTTCATCAGCGCAAGGCGTTGAGCGAGATGACGGCCTTGTTGTCACGGACGATGAGGAGGCAGACGCCATCGGCGATATCGTACGCGTCGAATGCCTGGCGCACGGCGTTGAACGGGAAGCCACTGATCACCGCCGATTCGGGGCTGACGTAGCTCTCCCGCAGCTCTCCGTGCTCGACGAGCGCGATCACCGCGTGCTTCTCTCCTCCTGACTGGCTCTCCTCCAGCGTGCGCATGAGCACCGCATCGGAGAGCACGCGCGAGGTCACACTCCAGTCGAGGCCGCTCTCCTCGGGGGCCATCTCTTCGTATACAACCCCTTCCACTCTTCCTCCTCAGGGCCCGGCGGTGCGCCGCACCGCAAACGCGAGGATCAGCTTCAGCATGTAGACGGGGCCGAACCACGCGAGAAAGGGGATGGCCAGCCCGATGGGAAGCGCGATCACCGTTCCGACAACCAGGAGCGCGACGGCGGTCATCTGCTGCCTGCCGCGATCGGGGATGACGTTCACCAGCGATGCTGCTGCGACGGTATAGACATAGATGAAGCCCCAGTAGCCGGGCCTGCCGCCGAAAAGGAGGAATAACAGCAACGGCTCCACGACGTGGCCGAATATGAAGAGCCACCGCAGGCCCGGGCGGGATGCATAGAACCGGTCCGTGCCCGGCGCGAAGCACGCCACCGCTCCGCCGCTCACGTCTGCCGCCACGAGGAAGAGGAGCAGCGCCTTCCACCCGGCAAGACCCTCCACGCGCGACCAGGCAAAGACAAGCGCAAGGACACCGAACACCGCGCCGACGGCATAGACGAGAAGCAGATCGAATGGAGCGGCGCGCTCCCCGTGCAGGAGGTGAAGGACCAGGGGGACGCGCATTTCTCTCTCAGGCTGTGCCACGGCGCTCCCTCCTGCCGCGAGTGTAGCTGCCGCGGTCCGGACCTGTCAACGAAGCGCTAGAGGCCATAGCAGGAATGGGCGTTTTCGATGATGAGCTTTTGCACGACAGCGGCCGGCAGCCCCAGGCCCGGGAACGTGTGTGCGTCGTAGCTCACCATGTCCGTGGATTCGAGGAATGCCCTTTCCGCACCCTGGGCCTGGCCCAGAAGCACGATGTTTTTCCGCCGCGCATCAAGGTCGAGCGCGGCCTGGCTCCGCTCCTCGAAGAAATCGCTTCCGTAGATCACGCGGTCGGCATAGCGGGTGAGGAAATCGCGCGCATCAGACCGCTCCGCGCGCATCAGGTTGATCATCCGGGCTCCCGTGTCCACCATGAGGTTGGCATACCGGTCCAGCCTCCGCGCGACCTCTGACAGGTCGTGCTCGAGGCTGCCCAGGTGCGCGCCGATGAAACGGACCTTCGGATTGCGCTCCACGACCAGGTCTCGCGCGGCGATGAGGGATTCGTAGGAGGGAATGCCGGGCCGGCCGTGCATATGCCATTCGGGATGCGTGCTGTAATAGCCGTAATGCGCGGAGGAAGGGTCGAGGGGCAGCCAGCATTCGCGCGGCTCGCCGATGTGCATGAGCACCGGACGCCCCGCGCGACCGAGGTAGTCGAAGAGGGGCTGGAAGAGGGGATCGTCGATCCTGACGTAATCGCCCGAGGGTTTGCGGAGCTCCATGCCGATGTTCTTCCAGACCTTGCAGGCGCACGCCCCGTCCGCGTAGTCGGCCTCGATTCCCGCGATGACCCTTTCGGCATACCCCGCGGCGGCGAAATCCGGCGGGTCGAAGCTCGTGCACCACGCGTAGCGACCCGGAAATGCCTTTGCGAGCCCGCGGTAGCGCTCCTTCTGATCGAGCCATCCGCCCGGGCTGTAGGCGACGCAGACATTCAGCAGCTTGACGTCCAGCGCTTCCAGGGCCTGCACGCAGTCGGGGTGGTCGCCGCAGTAGTGGATATGCGCATCGATCAGCTTCATCTGGCATGAGGATGAGACGGGCATCAGGGCCTGTCAAGCCAGGCCGCCACGGTAGTCCGTGGCATGCACGCGCATTGCCGATTGCGGCAGGCGAGGTTATACTCGTCATGTGAAGGGCCGCAGGTTTCAAGTCATCCTCGTTAACACCGTCCTCGTGTTCTGCGTGCTCTTCCTGGTCGTTGCACTGAGCGCGATGGGAACGGGCATCCTGGCCATTCTTTCCATCGTCATTTCCCTCGGTGCTGTCATTTTCGTTTCGCTCCCCCCGCTCACCGCCGCGCTCCTCCCCCTGCGCGCCGCGCACAGGCGTTTCTCTTCCCGCGCACCTCCCCGGTTCTAGTTCCGTCTTCATCACGATTCTGACGGGCTGCTCCGGCAGCATTCTCACCCAGGAACCATGGAGAGCATATGAAGAACAGAGAGAAGCGCGGTGCAACGCCGCGCGAGAAGATTGCCTACAGGCTCAGCACGGCGCGTGGCGTCCCGATTGAATACGATCTGCGGCCGTACGAAGACACGATCAGGACGATCCGTGCATACCCGATGGAGAATGAGACCGAGACGTCGCTCAGGCGACAGGCAGACGACCTTCGGGCCCGGCTGCGTGCGGGAGGAGATCCGCAGGACGAGTTGCCGATGTGCTTTGCACTCGCGGCGGAGGCGTGCCGGTTCAGGTTGGGCATGCGGCCTTTCGACGGACAGCTTGCGGCGGGCATCGTCATGCATGCCGGCAAGCTCGCGCAGATGCCCACGGGAGAGGGCAAGACACTTGCCGCGGTCTTCCCCGCCTGCCTGGCCGCGCTGGGTGGTCATCACGTCCACGTCCTGACTGCGAATGACTATCTCGCGGTCCGGGACGCACTGTGGATGGGTCCGATCTACGATACGCTCGGCGTGCGGACGGCATCGATCACCGCTGATTCCTCGCCCGACGAACGAAGGGCGGCATATGCCGCCGCGGTGACCTACCTCACGGCCCGCGAGGCAGGCTTCGACTACCTCCGCGACGGCCTGTGCGCTTCCCCGACGGACATCGTCCAGGAAGTGCGGGACCGGGCGATCGTCGATGAGGCGGACTTCCTTCTCATCGACGAGGCACGGGTGCCGCTCGTGATCGCTGGCGAGGCGGGACTCGACGCGACTGCTCCCCGAAGGGCCGACGACGTTGCGCGCGCCATGCGCCTGGGGGTCGACTACTCCATCGATCGTGAAGGCCGGCGCATCGAGATCCTGCCTGCCGGACACCGCGTGGTGGAAGAGGCGTTCGGGGTTGCCGGCATTCATGAGGAGGAAGGGGCCGAATGTTTCTCGCGGGTCTATGCCGCGCTGCACGCCCGCGAGCTCCTCCACCGGGACATCGACTACATCGTCAAGGACGGCGCGATCTGGCTCGTGGATGAGCTCACGGGCAGGGTCGCCGAACGACGGCAGTGGCCGTGGGGCATCCAGGCCGCATTGGAGGCGCGGGAGGGTCTTGCTCTCCGCGCGGAAGGCAGGGTGTATGGAAGCATCACCCTCCAGCACTTCATGGGTCTCTATGATTCCATTGCGGCAATGACCGCCACTGCCGATCCTTCTGCCGTCGAGCTTTTCGAGGTCTACGGTTTGTCGACGGTGATCGTGCCGGCGGAAAAGCCGCTCCGCCGCGTCGACCTGCCCGACATCGTCTGTGCCACGCGCGCCGAAAAGTCGGAGGCCGTCGTACGGGAGATCGTCCGTTCACATGCCGCCGGACGCCCTGTGCTCGTGGGCACAGCCTCCGTCCAGGAGTCGCGGGATGCGGCGGAGCGGCTCCGCGCCGCCGGCGTCTGCTGCGAAGTGCTCAATGCGGCCGACGATGCGCACGAGGCAGAACTGATTGCCCGCGCGGGCCTGCGCGGGGCAGTGACCATCTCCACCAACATGGCAGGCCGCGGGACGGACATCCGTCTCGACGAGGACCCGGCCGTCACAGACGCCGGGGGCCTGCTGGTGATCGGCACCAACCGGCACGAGAGCAGGCGCGTGGACGACCAGTTGCGCGGCCGTGCCGGGCGGCAGGGCGAGCCGGGCGCGTCACAATTCTTTCTGAGCCTCGAGGACCCGCTCTTCGAGCGCTACGGCGTGCGGGACTTCCTGCCGCGCGGTTGTCCGCTTTCAGACCCGCGCGTGCTGCGCGAGATCGACCGGGCGCAGTCCATCATTGAGGCCCGGCATCATTCCATCCGCCGATTGCTGCGCAAGTATTCCCAGCTCGTGGAGATGGACAGGCGGCACGTGCGGGCGTTGCGCGACTCCGCGCTGCGGGAAGGCGCCCTCCCCGGCAGCATCGAATGCAGCCTGCCGTCTCCCGATGCCCGCCCCGCCGCGGTCGCGGCGTGGATTGCGCTCCTGGACGCATTCTGGTCGGACCACCTGCTGCTGGTGGAGGAAGTGCGCGAAGGGATACACCTGGAGCGCTACGCGGGCCGCGACCCCGGCCTGGAGTACATCCATCGGGTCGGCGGGGCGTTCGACAAAGGTCTTTTGGCCGTTGAGGAGGCCGTGGCCGCGGCGTGCGCGCGCCTTACCGACGATCCCCACGCTCTGAGCTTCGCCGCGATGGGGATCCGGGTTCCTTCGAGCACGTGGACGTACCAGGTCGACGATGAGATGCCTGTGAGGTTCTCCCTCTCGGGGGACCTCGGGGGAATTGGCGCGGCGATCGCCGCCGGCCCGATCATGATCATCGAAAGGGTGGCCCGGGCGTTCAGGCGGAAGGGGCGGGCGCTTTCCGGGCCCGCGTCATGACGGTGAGGCCGTCCCGGAGCCCCCTGGCGCCCGCGGCAGCGCAAGGACCAGCCGCACGGTTTC
>PMDT01000089.1 GCA_003154555.1 Spirochaetaceae bacterium | reverse complement strand
AGGAAAACTCCGCTTGTTCCTTGTTGAACTGTACGCGTGCACCTTGCCGCTCCTTTTCAGCTCCATGAAATAGACTCAGGGCGAAGACGGCAACCGACCTGCAACTTCCACGGCGACTTCCCGCGTCGAGACAGTCTTGCCGCATTCCACGTCCCCACTCGGGATNNCCCAGCCTCCGCGCTCGCCACGTCAGCCGACCAGCAGCACCGCTGCTTGAGAATCGACTGTACTATCACTTGGCAGCTGTTCGCGCGTGCCGATCAAAAAGGCAGCGCTGCGCTGATTTGACAGATGAAGCGGACGGGGCTACACTATCGTCGAACAGCGGAGGAGGAAATCAATGACCAAAAGGAAAGTCACGTTCGACTCCATGATCGCCATTCAGATAGTGGTGGCGGTGTTTCTCTTTACCCTTGGAATCGTAGGGATCATTTACTGGGACTCGAACATCTCCCAGTACGGCTGGGGCGTGGACAGGCTTTTCGGCAGATCAAATTCTATCTTCAATATCTTCATGAGCGTCTTGGAGATTGTGGCTGGCGTGATCATGTTCGCTGCGCTCTTTGTCCACGTAAAGGGCCGGCTCCTCTACTGGCTGACGCTGCTGGTCGCGATCTTCTGGATCGTGGAGATAATCCTTGGATTGTTCGCCCGAGGTCTTTTCCTGCCCGACTTCTTCTTCTGGATCAATCGCCTCTGCTCTGACCTGATGATCCTCCTCGTGCTCTGGCTCATAAATCGCAGGTATGCGTGAAAGGATGACGGGGGGCGGACGCCCCGCGCCGGGCCGGCCGTTCAGGTGCAGCACGGACCCGAGCGCAATTTAGCGACGGAGCACGCTTTTTTCGCGCGCCTTCGTGTATGCGGCGAAACGTCCGTGCGCCTTTCGAGATTGAGAGTCATCAGATCTGATACCGGCGTCCCTCGTCAAGCATGGCGAGATAGTTTTCCAGGGGAAGGTAGTTCGCCACCGTGTTGCCCGTGCCGAGGCAGTACCCTCCGCCCTTCAGGCAGGCATCAAGGGTATCCCTTACCCGCTGCCTGACATGCACCTCTTTGGACCTGCACAGGAAGTCCATGTCAATCCCGCCGAGAAGTGAAATCCTTGCCCCGTAGCGCCTCTTTGCCTCGGTGACGGTGAGTATGGCATCCTCGAAGGAATGCTTTCCGTCGATGCCCACATCGACAATGAGGTCTTCCATTATCTCGTCGAGCCTGCCGCAGGAATGCAGGAGATACGGCTTTCCTTTCGATCGCGCGATCTCGGCGCAGCGTGCATGCCAGGGAAGGATTTTTCGGCGGAGGAAATCGGGCGACATCATGGTGCCTGACCTGAATCCCAGGTCATCAGAGCCCCAGATCACCGCGACTCTCGAAAAATCCGCAAGAGCCCTGGTGAAATCGACGTAAAAGGTTCCCACCTTTTCCAGGATGGCGTCGACGAGAGCAGGCTGGTCAGTCACGAAATAGCAGAGTGTTTCGTAGCCCAGAAGGAATGAGAGGATCTCGAAGATGTGCGCGGTAAGCTCGTAGCACCCCATACCTGGCCGCATGTTTCGCTCCAGCCATTCGAGGGATGAGAAATCGATCTCCGCGATGCTCGGCCAGGGGTAGGCATCGAAGTCCTTCCAACTCTGGATGGGCCCCGCGTGCTCTTCCTGCCACGCCCGCACTGCCCTTCGCTGTCCGGGGAGAGCGGTCGTATCCGGCGCAGATATGCTTGCGGTCGGAAAAACGGTCTTGCGCGCAATGCCGACCCGGAACATATCATACCCGAGGAACGAATGGAGCAGCATGTCTCGTTTTGTTTCGAACAGCGGATCTGACGTGTTGAGAGGGAGCGCGAGCTCGAACCGCGCGCAGACGGCCTCCTTGATCTCGGTGTCAAGGAAAAGCTCGACATGATGCACCCTTCGAGGCGTTTTTCGACGGAAGAGCACGTCGAGCATTTCTCCCACGTCGGGCTCGATCGTCTTTGAAAAAGCTTTCATCATTTTCCTTTCAACACTGGGAAGCAAGTGAACGGCTCTTCCTGCACCTGCCAATAAGGGAGATACGTGCACTCAGGACGGCCGGCGACATCGAATTCGAGCGGTCTCCCTTCTCGAGGCATGAGGCGGCTGAGCAGGCCGTCGGCCGCGAGATCGAGCCCTGTTGCACCGAGGAGCGCCATGAGGACGGGACCATATTCGAGAGCGTAGCGGTCCCCATTCTCGTCCTGATCGGCACCCGCATACCTGGTCAGGCGGAAAGCCATGTGCAGCTCAAAAGAAACGCGATCTCCATCGGCCCAGGTCCGCTCCAGGAGGACAAACGTGCCCGGCCGACCGGTGGTGATCCGCGCTCCGTTGACCAGCATGTCCACCCCGCCGACGACCCACGAGGGGATGCGGATCCGGAGTTTCATTGTGACCGGCCCGGTCGTTGCGAGCCGCAAATCTACCTTTCCGTCCTTTGGGAAGCTCGTGAGAGTAGTGACGGTCACGCTGCGCCCCGCCTGGCGCCAGGTGATGGTGGAGGCGGCAAAGAGATTCACGTACAGTCCGTCGGCGGCGATTGAGTAGAGGTACTGCGGCAGCCGGGCTATGAATGGCACTCCCATGACCTCGCAGCACGTGTTGGCGCACTGTAACCTGTCCTTGCGGTCGACCAGGTGGTTATGATAGCGGATGTGCCCCACGGAATCCTGGCATGCCAGGATGACATTGAGGATCACCTTCTCGATCTCACCGGCATATCTCTCCTCGTCCGGGAAAAGCTGCAGGAAGCGATGGTTGAAATCCGCCCAGAAGACGCTGCCGCAGGTCTCCCCGGTGTGCTTGTGCAGGAGGTACGATCCCGGCAGGTAGGTCCCGGGGCCCTCCTCGCAGATTGCGATGGTCCCTCCGACGTGCTCATAGTAGTCGTGGATGATCTTCCATGCCCCCAGGGACGCCTCCAGGTATTTCGCCGCGCCGGTAGCCCGGTAGTGATCGAGCCAGGCCTGGAACGCCAGCAGGACGTACGAGTGCGGCGTGTGAAGCGGATAGAAGCCGAGGCTGAGCGGTTCGGCCTTCCGTGCCTCTTCGATGAAGAAGTCCTGCACGAACCCCCGCTCGGCCGCGACGAGATCCTCCGGCGTCCCCACGGGGGAGAAATACATCAGCAGGCTTCCTTCGTGGCCGTTGTTGCAGTTATGCGCGGAACCCATGAAGCTGCCGGCGAGCAGGCTCAACGCGTAGGGGGATTGGTAGAGCCAATCGTAGAAGCGACGGAGGATCTGGTACGCGTCCCGGTTGCCCGAGAGGCCGGCAGCGATCAGTCCCCGAGTGAGCCCGACCCGGTCGTAGTTCCGCCGTTCGTCGGTCCAGTTCTCCGTTTGCGGCGCCATGAAGGAGACGTCGTAGGGCAGGCAATACCCGTCGGAGCCCTGGCGCGTGCGTACGGCCTCCACGAGGGCGTCAACTATCGCGCGCATGTCCTGCCGTTCACCCCAGCGCAGGGAATGACCGGCGCCGGCCAGCAGACGGCCTTCAGAAGAGGCCGGGAGCTTCTTCACCCAGTCTGTATCGATTGGTTCGGCGAAAGTCGCGTTGAGACAGGCGATGTTGCGCGCGAAGGCGTCTTGAAGGAGCCCGGGAAGCAGGACGACTCCTCCCCGCGGCGCATCGGCTGAAAAGGCTGCGGGCTTCCAGTCTTCCGGCCCCAGGAAAGGCTTGGTGCCGTCGATGATGCTCTTCATCTCGAGAGCAGCCGCCGCGCCGATGGTTCGGTAGTAGTCTGAGGGCGATATCATGGTGCACTCTCCTCGCGCCGGGGTCGATGGTGACCTGGCAGGAACCTGTCTCATCATACTCCGTTGGCGTGCGCGGCTGCAATCGAACCAGTGGATTGCGGCAGGGCACGCGCAAGCCACTGTCCAAGACCTTCTTTCCCGCGATAATAGCAGCTGCGAAGCCTACCCGGTGGGCCGACCCGGCCCGGGGCGATTGCTCCCGGCGCTCAACCGCGTCGCTGCCTCGATCATGGAGGATGTCATGGTTCACATCAAGAATACCCGGATGGACCATCGCGGTAAGCCCAGAGGACGAGGAGTGGCTCATTGACAAGGAGCAGGTGCTGCACTGTCCGGGATATGCCTATTGTGAGGACTGGCAGCCCGTTCCAGTTTCTCAGCGCACGATGCCCATGCCC
>PMDT01000038.1:18162-19108 GCA_003154555.1 Spirochaetaceae bacterium | reverse complement strand
TCAGGGGAGGACCGCGGGATCAGCCAGGCAATCGCCCTGAACATGAAGGAGTTCTCGGTGCTGCCCGTCCCCATCATTGCGACAATCCTGGGGGAGGGCGGATCAGGGGGCGCGATCGGCATCGGGGTGGCGGACATCGTGCTGATGATGCAGAACGCCTATTACTCGGTCATCACCCCCGAGGGGTGTGCCTCCATCCTGCTGCGTGACTCCGGCAGGGCCCGGGAGGCCGCCGCGCTGCTGAAGCTGACCCCGCGGGACCTGCTGCGCTTCCGCGTGGTGGATCGAATCGTTGCAGAGCCGGACGTGGGCGCACACAAGGACCCTGACGGCGCCGCGGCGGCGTTGAAGGCGGATATCCTCACCTCGCTGTCGGTGCTCTCCCGCAGGAGCATTGAATCGATGCTGGCCCAGCGTTCCCAGAAGTTTCTCAGCCTTGGGGTGTTTCACGAGGAGGAGGCGCGCGGCAAGGGCCTTCTGCAGCGCCTGAGGGATTTCTTCTAGCCGGGAGGCCGCTGAGCGCCGCCGGGGGCCCGCCACGGTGCCCCGTGGATGCGGCCCCGGCAGCTGCCCCGTCTCAGATGATCCCCAGTTTTTTTCCCGCCGCTCCCGCGATGCTCAGGATCTGCTCGCACTCGAGGTCGGTGTGGATTGCCATGTAGGAGGTCCGGATCAGCGTGCTGTCGGGCGGCACCGCGGGGCTCAGCACGGGGTTGGTGAACACCCCGCCGTCGAACAGGGCGCGCCAGAACATGAGCGTCTTCTCCATGTCCCCGATGCGAAGGGGCACGATGGGGGTCTCCGCCGTTCCCACGTCGAACCCGAGTGACTTGAAGCCCGCCACCATGGTGCGGCCGATGTCCTGCAGCCGCCGCACGCGCTCGGGCTCCTTCTCAATGATCTCCAGGCACGCGCTCACCGAGGCGATGGTCGCGGGGGGCATGCT